>JAICSB010000201.1 GCA_025937115.1 Pseudonocardiaceae bacterium
CGGAGGATCATGCTCGCCGCCTCGTGGTACGGCGACCCGAGGAATGAGATGTGCGGGTGGCCGTTGTCGGCGGCCGTGCCGGCCCGGCCCACCCGCTGGCGGCGGGCGTCCTGCAGCCGCCGCTGCCCTTTGGCCCACAGCTTGTAGGTGTCGGGCGCGGTGAAGAGGGCGTAGCGGGCCAGGCGAGTGGCTATCCCGTAGAGCTGCGGGCTCTGGGCGAAGAACGGGTCGTAGAGGTGGCCGTGCTCGATTCGGATGCGCCGGTCCCCGGAGCGGAGGTTGAGGAACGGCGAGAGGCGGCACAGCGACCACTCCTCCAGGAAATGCTCGAGGACGATGTCGTGGTTGCCGACGACGTAATAGATGTTGCGCCCTTCCGCCTTCAGAGCTTTCAGGCGGTTCAGGACCGGGATGGCATCGGCGGCCAGCCGGCTGAAGCTCGTCTGGAGCATGTCGAAGCCGTCACCGTTGATGCAGACGCTGGCGCCGGTGTTCCGGATGTGGTCGAGGAACGCTGGGAGCCGGGCCCGGGCGGTGGAGGCGGGATTGCCCAGGTGGAGGTCGGAGACGACGACGAGCTGTTCCTCGGTCGCCTCGATGTTCACGCCCCGGGCTCCTGCTCGTCGGGTTCGAGGGCGATGAGCCTGGCCTGGACGGCCCGCAGGCGGGAGCTCAGGTGGTTGAGCATCTCGAGGGCGAACGTCGGGTCCCGCCGTAGGCGCAGGAGGAGCCCGCCCCGGCTTAGGACGAGCAGCCGGGTCTCACCCACCGCCCGGGCGGTGGCCTCCCGGGGGAGGGATTCGAGGAGCGACATCTCGCCGAAGAAGTCTCCCTTGTCGAGGGTGGCGAGGACGACTTCCCCGTGAGCCTTCCGTTTGCTGATCCGGACCTGCCCTGACTGGACGATGAACATGTCGTGGCCGACGTCGTCTTCCCGGACGATGTCGTCGCCGTCCGGGAAGACGATTTCCGCTTCACCGGTAGCGCGGCGGCCAGCCTGCTTGGCGCGCCCGCCGGGCGGTTTCATCCGCTGCGCTCCATCGGCTCGCACAGTACGGGCGGGACCGGGCCGGTGCAACGAGACCGCACCGTCTCACAGCGACTTTCTTGGGCTCGTCGAGGACGTGCGACGCTTCGGAGTATTGTCTTTGGGCGATAGTTCCCATTTTGTGACAGGTGTTCTTGGTGCGAGCGAAAGCGACGGCGGTGTTGGCGTTTTTGGAAGCGGCACGAAGGGTTTTGGCGTATTTGGCATTACCACTCGCGAAACAGGTGCTGGAGTCCAGGGTGTCGGCGGAAGCGCCAGCACCAGCTACGGCGTCCGCGGCCTTAGTTCCGTCGACAGCGTCAGTTCCGCCGCCGCTGGGGTTTATGGGAAACGGCGCTCTTTTTGGCAGGTCACGGGTGTGCGCAAAGATCCCTTTGCTGCGACCAACCGCATCGTCGCCGAAGAGGACAAAGCGGAAGAGCAGCGAGGAAGATACCTGCACCCCGAAGTGTACGGAAAGTCACGAAGCGTTTTCGTGGATTTCGAGCGTGAACAGGCGCTCGGTGAGCCCGCAGCAGACCTGCCTGAGAATCTGCCATACGGGCCGTGGCAGGAGCGTGGCTCGGGAGGATAGGCACCGGGCGCACTGGCAGGATGCCCTGCGGGCTGTTACAAGCTCGACCTTCTCAGCGTCGGTGGGACCGCATCGCACCATCCACGCTTGGCGAATGGGTGACACGCTCCTTAACAACAGGCCCACATGGGGTCGAGGATGATCCGCGCAGCCGCGGCGGGGGGACTATGAGGACGTGGGGATGGGTGTAGCGGCTCGACTGGATGGCTTCCAGCGTCGTCATGCCTGGCTGGGTTTCCCGTTGGCGGTGATCTACAAGTTCATTGACGATCAGGGTGGTTACCTCGCCTCTCTGATCACCTACTACGGTTTCCTCGCGCTGTTTCCCCTGCTGCTGTTGCTGGTCAGCGTGCTGGGCTACGCCCTGCAGGGCAACCCCGCCTTGCAGCAGGCGCTGGTCGGATCGGCGCTGCAGCAACTCCCGATCATAGGCCCGCAACTGCAGCAGAACATCAGCGCTATCCACGGCAGCCGCCCGGCCGTGATCCTGGGCATCCTCGGCGCCCTCTACGGGGGCCTGAATGTCTCGGTGGCCATCCAGACAACGTTGAATCGGGTCTGGGCCGTGCCCCGCTATGCCCGCCCCAACCCACTGGTGTCCCGACTGCGCGGCCTGGTGCTGTTCGCCCTGATCGGAACGGTCGTCCTGATCACCACCGCGCTGTCCGCGGTCGGCACCGCGGCCACCGACTTCCTCATGACGACCCCGCTGTCCGCGGGCGGCTCCGGGATCGGCACCGGGGTGCGCATCGTCGCGATCGCGGTCGCGACGATCGTCAACGTGGCCGCGTTCCTCATCGGGTTCCGGGTGCTCAGCGCCCGCGAGGTCCGGCTGGCTGACCTGCTGCCTGGCGCGGTCGGCGCCGGGGTCGCCATCCAGGTGCTGCAGACCCTGGGCACGGTGTTCCTCAGTCGCGAACTCATCGGTGCCTCGCAGGTCTACGGCGTGTTCGGGCTGGTTTTCGGGTTGCTGGCCTGGCTGTACCTGCAGGCGGCCATCGTGGTGTTCTGCGCGGAGATCAACGCGGTACGGGCCCGCCGGCTATGGCCCCGCAGCCTGCTCACCCCCTTCCTCAACGACGCCGTCCTCACCCCCGCCGACCACGCCTCCTACCGTTCCTACGCCGGCACCGAGCGCTACCAACCCTCCGAACAGGTGCACACCACCTACAACGACCAGTCCTCATCCCACCACAAACCCTGATCAACTCTCCCCAGGTCAGGCGTAGCGTCCCCGGTCGTACAGCCTGGAAACGGAACGGTCTGCGGCATCCGCGCGGTAGCTCGCCTTGATCGCCCTGCCCGGAAGCCGTTTCACACATCGCCCTGCCCGGAAGCCGTTTCACACGCAGTCCCCCTCACGCGGTTGTGGTGGTGAGGAGGGCGTGGGTGAGTACGTCGAGTCCTTCGGTGAGCAGGTCCTGAGGGATGACGAGCGGCGGTAGCAGTCGGATGACGTTGGCGTAGCTGCCGCAGGTCAGCACGATGACCCCGGCCTTGTGGCAGGCGTGGGCGACTTGGGTGGCGAGTGCCGGGTCTGGGGCTTTGGTGGTGGGGTTGATGAGTTCGAGGGCCAGCATGGCGCCGCGGCCTCTGACCTGGCCCACGGCCGGGCATTGCGCGGCGAGTGCGGTGAGTGTGGGTGTGGCGATTGCTTCGATGCAGCGTGCCGCGCTGGCGAGGTCGTGGTCGCGCATCGTGGCGATGGTGGCCAGTGCGGCGGCGCAGGCGACGGGGTTACCGCCGTAGGTGCCGCCCAGCCCGCCGGGGTGGACGGCGTTCATCAGGTGGGCGCGGCCGGTGAGCCCGGCCAGGGGCAGGCCACCGGCGATGCCTTTCGCGGTGGTGATCAAGTCTGGGACGACTTTCTCGTGGTCGCAGGCGAACCAGTCACCGGTACGGCAAAACCCGGTTTGAATCTCGTCGGCGACCAAGAGCACGCCGCGGTCGGTGCACCACTGGGCGATCGCGGGCAGGAAGCCGGGAGCGGGCACGATGAACCCGCCTTCGCCCTGGATCGGCTCGATCACCACGCAGGCGACCTGGTCAGCACCGACCTGCTGGTCGATGAGCGCTAGGGCCCGGGCGGCTGCCTGTTCTCCGCTCATTGCGGGCGGGTCCCGGAACGGATAGGAGACCGGGACGCGGTAAATCTCCGGCGCGAAGGGCCCGAAGCGGTGTTTGTAGGGCATCGCTTTGGCCGTCAGCGCCATCGTGAGGTTGGTCCGGCCGTGGTAGGCGTGGTCGAAGACGACCACCGCCGCGCGGCCGGTGGCGTGTCGGGCCACTTTGACGGCGTTTTCGACGGCCTCGGCGCCGGAGTTGAACAACGCCGAGCGTTTCTCATGCTCGCCGGGGGTGACCCTGGCCAGTTCCTCGCAGACGGCGAGGTAGGGCTCATAGGGGGTGACCATGAAACAGGTGTGGGTGAACCGCTCAACTTGTGCGTGCACGGCGGCGACCACCGCGGGTGCGGCGTTGCCCACACTGGTCACCGCGATCCCGGAACCCAAATCGATCAGCGAGTTGCCGTCGACGTCCAGGACCACCCCACCACCGGCCGCTGCGATGAACACCGGCATCGCGACACTCACCCCAGCCGAAACCGTCGCGTCGCGTCGAGCCGACAGTTCCCGAGACCGGGGACCGGGCAGCTCAGTCACCAGGCGACGCCGCTGAGCAAGCGCCGCAGCGGAGTGCGTCCCGGTCATCGCGCCGCCGCCGCGGCACCCGGATCCAGGCAGTGAGGGCCCGGTGAGCCGCCGCGATGTTGCAGTATCCGATCAGCCCGGTCACGGCGATCAGGGAGATGCGGCGAGGACCCGATGGGGGAGATATCCCCGGGCTGGGCGCCCCGCTGGTCGATCATCATCGCGCTCGCTTTCTCTCACCGAATGACCTCCGCACCCAGTTCATCGCGGACCTCATGCGCTGATCTGCTGTCAGCGTTGCCTGCCGAGACAGTCTGAGGCCGTCGGGCGCGAGGAGGTCCGGTCATCCTTGATTCTGGGATGCGGCGTGGTGGCCTAGGTCGTTGAGGGTGAGTTGGTGGGCGGGTGGATGCTCCAGGGCGATCGTGGTGTGGATCTGCAGGTGGCGGTCGACGTGGAGCAGTTCTCCGGGGTCCAGCGAGCGCCAGGTTGGTTTGTCGTCCAGGGGTTCGCTGGCCACCACGACCGCGGGGGTGGCTGCCAGCGCAGCGGAGCGGACGCGGACTCGGCCCGCGGCGCTGGCCTGGTCGAGGTGGCGGTGTCCGTGAGGTCCACCGGCGCCGCGGTGCAGGACGAGTAGGTCGTTGGTGTCGGGGTAGCGCAATGCGTACAGGTCGGTGGGCGTGGTCAAGACGATGTTGATCGAGTAGATCGGCAGGTGAGCTGCGGCCCAGCGGGCGGCGCTGGTGATGCCGGCGCTAATGTCACCGCCGGTGGCGTCGATGTGGCGGGTGATCAGCGCGAAGAACCGCTCCGAATCAGTATCACCCGCCACCAACGACCGGTGCTCACCCAGCTCGGCTTCCAGACGCGGCAAATTTCCGATGACGCCGTTGTGAGCGAACAGTCGGCCGCGTTGCTGGAAGGGTGGGTGTTTTGTGGGCTTAGCCCGCCGGCGGTGGCAAAGTGGATGTGGGCGATGAACGTGGTGGACAGGCGTTCCTTGGCCTGCTGGGCGAACTGCTGATCCAGGTAGGCGGCGATCGGCGCTTTGTCCACCCGGGGCGCGCCGTCAGCGTCGAAGCTTTACTCCCCCAACCCGGTCCCATCGGGTTCGCGGCGGCTCTGCGCGGCGAGGCTGTCCGGTGCCTCCGACAGCCAAAACGTCGCCCGAATCCTCTGGGAGCCACCGGACAGACCGAACAGTCGACACACCGTTGCCACCCCCGTAAATGATTCGTACTCAGGCCACTGCCTACCGACAGGTCCCGCACCACGCCACCGCGACGGGAGTATCCGCAACCGCCTCTCCGAGCATGCGGGGAGCTGGGCTGCCCTAGGAGTTAGCGTGGCGGCATGCCACTGTCGCACCCGGCTTGCCCGCACAGCTCAGGTCACCAACAGGTGGCGATCAACCCGGTGTTCACCTGCGAACCGGTGCAGATTCCGCGCAACCAGTTGCCGCCGGCGCAGCTTGATCCCGACATCGCCTACCAAGTGGTCCACGACCAGCTGATGCTCGATGGCAATGCCCGGCTGAACCTGGCCACCTTCGTCACCACCTGGATGGAGCCGCAAGCCACCCGGTTGATGACGGAGTGTTTGGACAAGAACATGGTCGACAGGGATGAGTACCCGCGGACCGCGGATCTGGAGCTGCGGTGCGTGCGGATGCTGGCCCAGCTGTGGCACGCCCCGCCTGCGCCGGATGCCACCGGCTGCTCGACCACCGGGTCCAGCGAGGCCTGCATGCTGGCCGGGCTGGCCTTGAAACGCCGCTGGCAACACGCCCGCAAGGCCGCCGGCAAACCGGTCGACCGACCCAACATCGTCATGGGTATCAACGTGCAGATCTGCTGGGAGAAATTCGCCAACTACTGGGATGTCGAAGCACGCCTGGTCCCGATAGACGGTGACCGCTTCCAC
>JAICSB010000373.1 GCA_025937115.1 Pseudonocardiaceae bacterium
GAGGCCGCCCGGAGCAGCTATGCCGCGCTGCTGCTGACGGCGGGGCAATCGCATCGTGTCCCGCAGGTCCCGGCACGTTTCCTGGAGGCCGTCGGTCGCGGCGAGGCCAAGGTATAGGTGCGGGCCCCGGTATAACAGTGAGTATCTGATGAGCGAGCCGTTGCGGTTACGTCCGCCGCGTCACCGGGTCAGCCCGCGCGCGATCATCTGGTGGAGCACCCAGGCCGCTGGCGAGGTGGCGGCGGTGTTGGTGCCTCTGGTGATCGGCATACTCGCCTGGGCCGATGCCCGGCCGTGGCTGATACCCGGCACGGTCGCGGTGGCCATCATCGGTCTGGGCTACCTGCTGGTGATGCCACGGTGGCGGTTCCGGGTGCACCGCTGGGAGACCACTGATGACGCCGTCTACACGTCGGCAGGTTGGATCAGCCAGCAGTGGCGGGTCGCGCCGATGTCTCGGATCCAGACCGTGGACACTGAGCGTGGACCGCTGCAACAGCTGTTCGGGCTGGCCACCGTCACGGTCACCACCGCATCTGCGGCCGGGGCGCTGCGGTTGGCCGGGCTGGACCGCGCGGTGGCCGACGACCTCGTCGAGCGACTCACCGCAACGACCCAGGCGACCCCGGGGGACGCCACATGACCGCGGTGGTGATGGCGCCAGGTGAGCCCGACTGGCAGCGCCTCAACCCGTGGATGCTCGCCGTGACTCCGCTGCGCCAGCTTGCCGGCCTCCTGCCGGTGATCGCCGTAGTGGTGGTGATCGGGATCGGTCAGGATGTCGGCGGGCGAATATACAGCGTCGTGGCCGGTGTGCTGGTTGTCATGTTCACTGGGATGCTGCGTTGGTTCACCACCCGCTACCGGATCACCAGCGAGCGCGTCGAGCTGCGTACGGGTTTGGTGTTCCGCAGCACCCGATCGGTCGCGCGGGACCGGATTCGCAGCGTCGACGTCACCGCCGGGCCGATACATCGGCTGTTCCGGCTGTCGGTGGTCAAGATCGGGACTGGTGAACGTGCCGAGGGGCGTGAGGCGCGCGAGCTGACCCTCGACGCGATTTCCGCGGCCGAGGCCGACCGGGTACGTCAGCGGCTGCTGGATCCCCTCGACGCCGGTGGTCCGGACCGCTCAGGTGCCACGGTTGCGCCGGTTGCCACCGAGTTGGCGGCACTGAGCTGGTCTTGGTTGCGCTTCGCGCCGCTGACCGTGTCAAGCCTGGTGGCGTTGGTCGCGGTCGCCGGTGCTGTCGGGCAACTCGTCAACGATGTCGGTGCCAACGCGGTGGACGTCGGCGGTGTTCGCGAGAAGCTGACCATGGCCCCGCTGTGGGTGGGCATCGCTGCGTTCGCGGTGCTGGTGCTGATGATCGCACTGGGCGGCTCAGTATTGATCTTCATTGAGGCTTGGTGGGGATTCACGCTGGTCCGTGAGTTGGGCGGGACCCTACGGATTCGCCGAGGGCTGTTCACCACCAGGTCGGTCTCGCTGGAGGAGCGTCGACTGCGCGGCGTCGAGGTGGTCGAGTCACCGCTGCTGCGGTTCGGGCGGGGGGCCCGGACTGTCGCTGTGGCGACCGGGCTGGGCGGCCGGCGCGGCCACGGCCGGGGGACCCTGCTGCCGCCCGCCCCACGCAGCGAGGCGCATCGGGTGTCGGGGGCGGTGCTCGCAGAGGATCCCTCCCCCACCGGCACCACGTTGCGCAGGCACCCGCTGGTGGCCCTGCGGCGTCGGTTGGTCCGCGCAACGGTGCCGGTGCTGGTGGCATCCGCGGCGCTGTGGCTTGCTCCGGTGCCGTCCTGGGTGGCCTGGGCCGTCCTGGGCCTGCTGCCGGTGGCGGTGCTGGTCGCTCTGGACGCCTACCGCAACCTTGGGCATGCGCTGACCAGCCGTTATCTCGTCACCCGGCACGGTGCCGGAGGGCGTGGCACGGTGGCGTTGCAGCGCGCCGGGGTGATCGGCTGGACGGTGTCGCAGTCGTTGTTGCAGCGCCGGGCCGGCCTCGTCACAGTGACCGCGACCACCGCAGCCGGCAACGGTGGGTATTCCGTCATCGACGTCGAGACCGCCGAAGGATTGGCCGTCGCCGAGCAGGCGGTGCCAGGATTGCTCGAGCCGTTTGTGCTGCACGAGGTGGATGGCGTCGCGCACACACTAGGCTCGACGGCGTGAACGACCGTCTGGTATGGATCGACTGTGAGATGACGGGGCTGGACGTCGGCAAGGACGCGTTGATCGAAATCGCAGCGCTGGTTACTGATGGGGAGCTTCGGGTGCTCGGCGAGGGCGTCGACGTGGTAATCCATGCCGACGACGCCGCTCTGGATTCGATGCCTGAAGTGGTGCGTGAGATGCACGCCAAGTCCGGCCTGACCGAGGCGGTGCGGCAGTCCACCGTGAGTCTCGCCGAGGCGGAGCGGCTGGTGCTGGCCTATGTCCGCAGGTGGGTACCCGAGGCTCGCTCGGCGCCGTTGGCAGGCAACTCGATAGCCACCGACCGGGCATTCCTGGCCCGTGACATGGCCGAACTCGACGGATACCTGCACTACCGGATGGTCGACGTGTCATCCATCAAGGAGTTGTGCCGGCGCTGGTACCCGCGGGTCTACTACGCGCAGCCAGCCAAGGGTCTGGCGCACCGGGCGCTGGCCGACATCATCGAGTCCATCCGTGAGCTGGCCTACTACCGGCGCGCTGTGTTCGTGCCGGCACCAGGCCCGAGTTCGGAGCAAGCACGGGCGGCGGCGCAGGCCGTCACCGATCAGGTGCCCAACCGCTGACCCCGGACAGCGCTGCCGCTATCATCCTTCGCAGCGCTGGTGAGGCAGCCGCATGGTGGGTGTAGCTCAGCTTGGTAGAGCACCTGGTTGTGGTCCAGGATGTCGCGGGTTCGAGTCCCGTCACTCACCCCATGGTTCACTTAAAACACTGTCTCGACCTGCCCTAGCAGGCTGGTACTAAAGTTCGTGCATGAGAACCGTCGAGGTCCACCACGAGATCACCGGGGCGTCTGACTTACCGGTGCTGGTGCTGGCCGGGCCGCTGGGTAGCACGCTGGAGATCTGGGATCCGCTGGTCGAGGCACTGGCCGAGCGGTTCCAGGTGCTGCGGTACGACCATCGCGGACACGGCCGATCTCCGGCCCCGGGTGGGACCTTCACGATCGTGGACCTGGCCGTTGATGTGGTGGCGCTGCTGGATCGGCTCAGTATCGAGCGGGCGGCCTTCTGCGGCCTGTCGCTGGGCGGGATGGTCGGCATCTGTCTCGCCGCGAATGTCCCGGAACGGCTGTCCTCTCTCGTCCTGTGCAGCACCAGCGCCCATTACGACGACCACGGGCCGTGGGTAGAGCGGGGCGCATCAGTTCGCTGGGCGGGCACCGCCGGGATAGCGCCCGATGTGGTCGCTGGCTGGTTCACCCCGGACTGGGCAGCCGCGCACCCGGAGATCGTGGAGAAGGCGATCAAGATGATCGCTGGCACTCCCGACGATGGCTACGCCGAGTGCTGCTCGGCTATCGCCGGTTGGGACGGTCGCCGGTCGCTCGGCCGGATCAACACGCCCACGCTGGTGATCGGTGGTTCACAGGATTCTGGTACTCCGGTCAATCCGCATGCCAAGACTCTCGAGAAAGCCATTTATCGAGCGAAGCTCGAAGTTTTCAAAGGTGCGCACCTGGCGATCTTCGAGGAAGCCGACCGGGCGAGACGTCTGATCACCAGGCACGCCGCCGCACGGTGATGGTTACTTGTTTCCTGACACCCACTGCCCCCATGGGACTTGCCAATCTCCGAAACCATCGTATGGTTTGAGGTCGGGGCCGCCAGTGTTGACGTTGATGACGACGTCGCCCTTCTTCGCATTATCAAAGAACCACTTGGCATTGTCCGGTGAGAGGTTGATGCATCCGTGGCTGACGTTGCTGTTGCCCTGCTGAGCGACTGACCACGGCGCGGAGTGCACGAACTCTCCGCTATTGGAGATGCGAGTGGCCCACTTCACCTTGGCGATGTACCCGCCGGGGGCATCGAGCGCAAGGCCGAACGTGGTCGAGTCCATTACCTTGGTCGCGTTCCGATCGGTAACCACATGGACGCCCTTGGC
>JAICSB010000261.1 GCA_025937115.1 Pseudonocardiaceae bacterium
CATCAACTCCCGCATCACCAACCGCCAATCCCCATCCAACGGATGCACCTGCTCCCGGGCCGCCCGCAACACCACCGACGAACACCACGCCCCCACCGCCACACCCTCGACCGCGGCCGCCGCCCGCACCGCCGCGAACTCACCCGCATCGAACAGGCACTGCACCGGGTGCGCCCGGCCACCCGCCACCCGAGACCGCCGCCCCGCGCGCACCTCGACCAACACCCACTCCCCCCTTGCGCGCCGGCCCCCTTGGGGGCGGGCGTCCCTTCGCCCCGACGAGGGGCCAGCGCTGCCAGCCGGCAGCATCTCACGGCCACGCTCCGTGGCCAAGCGTAACCTATGGTTACACCATATCTTGCTCCGTGTTAGAACCACCACCTTACAGCGGCTCATCGTAAAGCGACGGTAGTTTGAGGTAGAGTAGCACGTCATGAGCCAGGAACGCTGGACCGCCGAGCAATGCGCTGAGCACGTGGGGACCACCACCTCCACCTGGCGCAACTACGTCGCCGACCACCGCGCCCCCACACCACTCCCCGGCTATGACCCCGACACCGGACGCAAAACCTGGGACGCCACCACGGTGCAGGCCTGGCACTCCAGCCGCCCCGGCCAAGGCGCCCGCACCGACCTGACCTACCTCCCCAGCCCCGACGGCCACCCCGTGTTCATCAACCCCACCACCATCACCACCGCCACCCTGCTACGCGACCTCACCAACACCCACACCACCATCCCCCGACCAGCATTACCGCAACAATTCGCCCAACAACTCCTCAAAGACCACCCGAACAACCAAACCAAACCCCAATCCCCGCACGCCCCTCACATCACAAACACCCCGACCACACGACAGATCAACAAAGCACTGAGCGCCCTGTGCAAACTCGGCGCAATACACCACAACCGCCAACACATCACCATCACCGACCAAACCATCCTCGCCCGAATCGCCACCCTTAACACCGGTTCGTTAAGATAATGGCGAGGAAAACTCAGTGCCCGACCACCCCCATCAGAAAATCCCTGCCCCGTAGAAACCAGATTCACACAGCGATCACCGGACCAAATCAGACAACAAACTCACACGAAACTCAGCAACGACCGCGACCGCGATATCCACCGCCCCGTCAACCACCGACAATATCTTCGTGCTCAACACCTGGTAGCCGGAGTGAAATAAGTTATTCATCTTGGACAATTGTTAAGCCCGTGACCTGCGATGATGCCGCTCATGATGGATTTGTTACTTCATTACGGCTACCTGGGCTGCACCGCGGCTATTTTACTCGCCCACTCCGACGATCCGAAAACATAAAGCAATCATGAGGCATCGCCGCGGAAAAAACACAATCGTGCATAGTGGGCCGGCAAGTGAGTTGTCCGTTCTTCGCGGCGACACCAGTGGCAACACACTGCACGCTCGTTAAGTCCACTGACACCAGCGCACCATGACCACGAACTCACAACCACCCAGGAAGCCCGCAACACCGGAACGAGGACCGAAAAGACACTAAGACCCCGGAACAATCATCCCAAGACTCATCACCGCTCAATGGTGCCGGTCGTCTCGACTGATAACCAGCCGGGACCAGTGCTCGCCGATGATCTGCTCAAGCTGGCCGATGTCCTCAGACAACCGCAACACATCCCGGATCAACACCAGATCCGCCAGCCCGGCAGCGACGTCGGCCAAGACCTGCCGGCACCGACATGACGCTCGAACACCGAGCGCGACCTCAGCAACCGTGCGTATCGGCACAACGCCAGCACGATCACACCACTCCTCCAGCTCCCGCACCTGCCGGTCAAGGTTCTCACGACGATTCGACCGGGCATAAAGGATCGCAGTACGCGGCATGCGGGCCAGTGTGAGACAACGGCGGCACGAGCGTAGATCCAAGCATCAAACCCCAGCCGTTCGGCGGCCAATACCACAGGGTTCGTACCCAGCGCCGTCACAACGTCCAACCCGACCGTGGTCTGGTCGACCGCAGCCGGGATTGGGCGCACCACAACCTGTGGGCAGGCATCCTGCGCGCCGCTGTCGCGCCGAAGAACTTCAGGTGCCGGCGCACGGGCCTGCCCGTCGTCATCGTTGCGCACCAGCACCAGACACGGC
Source organism: Pseudonocardiaceae bacterium (assembly GCA_025937115.1). The sequence continues at coordinate 2,126 of JAICSB010000261.1, forward strand.
GCGGGCAGCGGCGACTCACGCGACGCCCGGATCGTCTAGGCTGACGCGGACGCGCTCGCGGTGCCCAGTGAGATGGTCACGAGCTAGACGCCTCCGCCGGCCAGGGTGTAGGCGTTGGCGACCGCCGCAGCATCGACGGTGTCGCGGTCGCCTTCAGCGCACAGCGCGGCCGCGGTGTGGGTGAACACCGCCCAGTCCCGCAGGGTGCCATGAGCATAGACGTCGTCGATATCGAGCAACAATTCCTCCGGCGTCGGCAATAGATGCGGTGATAGCCGCGCATCAACGCCGGGACCTGCTCGCGCCAACCGTTTGAACGGCAGCCGCCGGAAAATCCGCGAACCCAACATCGGCTCGCGCGACAGCCCCTCCCAGCAACGTCCCCGCCGACATACAGCAGCGCGAAATGGCTCTCATGGTGATCATGCAGATGACGCAACAACTCACTGCACTCCCCCGCCAACCGTTGCGCCTCATCACGATGGCCCGCGGCCGCTCCGCCAGCTCTTCAACGAGCAGGGCCGCACCGATCAGGCAGCTTCGCGTCGAGACCACGGACATGACCGCGCCCAAACAGAAGTCCCCGGGTGTGTACGCTGTAGCGTATGCAACGAGAGCGACTGACAGTGAGCATGGAGCCGCGGACGGCGGCGCGGGTCCGGCAGTGCGGAGCACGCCTCAGGGGCGGAGCCTCCGCTTACCTCGAGCACTTGGTCCGGCAGGACGCGCTGCGGGAGGCGGCCGCGTCAGCGGCCAGCTGGTATGCAGCGCACCCGACCTACGCGGCCGACAGCGAGGCCGAGGCAATGGCGGCGCTGGACGAGACCGCGTGAGGCGAGGAGATCTGTACCGCTACGAACCCGTGATGAGCAGGGCCGGCCAGTCCACCACCCGGCTTATCGTCTCCGCCGACGCCATCAACGCCAACGAGGACTTGCCCGCGGTCTATGCGATGCACGTCGTGGATTCCGACCCCGGGTCGCTGCTGGCCGTGCGGATCGGCGAGTTCGGCTGGGCATTCGCGCTGGAAATCGATCGTCCACTCCGCCGCCGCCTAGTCGAGCACCTCGGCCACGCCTCCCCCAACGAACAGGAGCAGGTCGACAACGCCATCCGAGCGGCGTTCGAGGTGTAGTGACACAAACCCGATCAAGTTAGGTGGAGGGGTGCGCCGAAAGGGATCCCTCCGACTTCGCCCACGAACCTCCTAACCGGGCCGGGGCAGGATCGGCAGGTCAGTGCGTCGCGGAGTCCGTTCGACATCAACATGCCCGATACCCGGCTCGCTGCCTGGTGCTACTGCCGGCCGCGCGGCCAGCCGTCGCGCAGTGAGGACTGGCAGCGCACAGTCGGCTGCCTACCGTCCTGTGGTCAGTCCAAGCGGGTGATCAATTGTCTGCTCGATGGTGATGAACACGACAACAGCGTCAGGGAGCGCTTGCTCGAGATCTGCCAGTGCGCCGCCGAGGGCATCAGCAAGGCTGGTGGCAGCCCGAGTGAAGGCCAGGCTGTGCACCTCAGCGACGACAACGACGGTGGCATCGCGGGCATCGCTGTCGAACAACCGCTGCTGGATACCCTCCTCACGCAGGTCAACATCGTCAACGTCAATCAGAAACTGAAACAGCCGCTGGCCAGCAGCGTGGCGGTCGTGGGCCTGCGCCAGAGCCGTCGCCACGTCGGGCATCGGCAGCGGCAACGCCACATCGCTCACGACGGGCAGGATAGGCGACACCCCCGACAGTGCCGGTGCAACCAGAGATCACGCCGCGCTCAACCGGCTTCTCCACCGTCGTCCGGCGTGTCTGCGACACACAATCCCCCCGCAAGTAATCCCGAAGCCGAGCCTCGCGGCACTGCCATTTCATAGCGCCGTCGCTCTACCGTCGCTCCACACGCCAGCACCGAACGGTTCGTGTCACAGTCCACCAGCAACACCCGCCGTCCCCGCCGAGTCGTTTTCCGCCGCGGGCGCACTTTGCGCGAATCGGGGGCTGCGCCGTGCGTGGACCATGGGGGAGCACAGCACTCCGGGTTCGTCCGATCGTGATGCCACCGAGCACAGCCCGGCCAGGTCATCGGCAGTCGGCAGGTCGACAACCCCGTTCACGCCAAGCTGACGTGCCACAGGGTCACCTGATTGCCACCTCAGCGTCACGGCGGGGAACCGGGGTTTGGGGTGTCGCAGCCTGACCTGGGGAGGAGTGGCAACCGGCCCCGACGACGGCGGGACGTATCGGCACGGCCAGACGGTGCGGGTTCACCGAGCAAGATCAGAAGGTGCAACGTGAGTGAACCAGTGGTTGAAGCTCCGTTATCGCGAAGCCGGCTCTGGCGCGGGGTGGAGGCCGTTGGTGGCTCTTCGCCCCGCGCCGCTGAGGACCAGCGTTCTTTATGCGAGGAAGAATCGGACCATTTCAGCGGACGCGTCGGGGCCCATCGGGTCGGTGTAGGACCCGACCGGACTGCCCCCGTACCACGCGTGGCCGCCGCCGTGCACCGTCCAGGACTCGGCGAGGACCGCGCCGTCGATGTCGGTGTGCACGGTCCGTGTGCAGGCGTGGCCGGTGCGCTCGTCGAGGTGGATCGTGTTCGACACCGAGGTGTCGGCCGTGGCCAGGCGGGCGGCGACGAGGTTCTCGGCATTAACCGGCGCCACAATCACGTCGCGGTCACCATGGAACACGATCAACGGCACTCGCCCGCCCGGCGTCGGTGAGCCACCTGTCCGCATGGCGGCGAACGCCGACGCGACGTCGTGTGCCGCGCCGTACGCCAGGCCGGAATGCACGCCGACCGCCGCGTACAGATCAGGATAGCTGGCGGCCATCACCGCAGCCATCGCCGCGCCGGCGGAGAAGCCGGCCACGTAGACGCGGCCTGCTTCGACTGCGTACTCATCAACAATCCGGCCGGTGAGGCCGGCGATGATTGACGGTTCCCCGCTGCCGCGGCGCTGATCGGCGGGCTGGAACCAGTTCCAGTAGCGGCGCGGGTTGGCGGTCGCCGACTGTTCGGGGTACGCGACGAGGAACGTGTGGCGCTCGGCCAGCTCGTTCATGCGGGTGCCGGCCGCGAAGTCGTCGGCCCCCTGAGTGCCGCCGTGGAGCATGACGATCAACGGGACGGGCTGGCCGGTGTAGCGGCTGGGAACGTAAAGGCGGTAC
>JAICSB010000600.1 GCA_025937115.1 Pseudonocardiaceae bacterium
AAGTCGGCGACGGTCAAAGGCACCCGCATGGTTGCCACCTCCGGGGTGTTCTCGTTACGCAAGAGACCAAGCGTATGACGTATCACCATGGTGATTCGTGCGCATCACCTGATCGTTAAGACCGCGCCCACTGATCACGCCGGCGGATGCCCAGACGTAGAGTCACAGTGGAGGGCACCGGCCTAGCCCTCTCCCGAGGAGGTGTCAGTGACCCACGCAGCAGCCAGCGCCGACAGCTTCGGCACCCGTGGCACCCTGTCCGTCGGATCCGCCCGCTACGAGGTGTTCCGGTTGGCCAAGCTGGACCGGCGCCTCGGCACCCAGTGGCGCGCCCTGCCGTACAGCTTGAAGGTACTGCTGGAGAACCTGCTGCGCTGGGAATCAGGCACTGTCGGTGCACATGTCACGGCCGAACACATCGCGGCACTTGCGGGTTGGGACGCGCAGGCGCAGTCGTCCACTGAGATCCAGTTCACTCCGGCTCGGGTCATTATGCAGGATTTCACTGGGGTGCCCTGTCTGGTCGATCTGGCCACGATGCGCGAGGCGGTGACTGCTCTGGGCGGCGATCCGCACGCGGTCAATCCGCTGGCGCCAGCTGAGCTGGTCATCGATCACTCCGTGATTGCCGATGTGTTCGGCCGTCGCGATGCATTCGAGCGCAATGTCGACTTGGAGTACCAGCGAAACTGGGAGCGCTACCAGTTCCTGCGCTGGGGTCAGGGTGCATTCGACGAGTTGAAGGTAGTCCCGCCGGGGACTGGAATCGTGCACCAAGTCAACATCGAGCATCTGGCCCGCACCGTGATGATCCGCAACGGCCAGGCATATCCGGACACCGTGGTAGGTACCGACAGCCACACCACGATGGTCAACGGGCTCGGCGTGCTGGGATGGGGCGTGGGCGGCATCGAGGCCGAGGCGGCGATGCTAGGCCAGCCGGTCTCGATGCTCATCCCGCAGGTGATCGGCTGCAAGCTCACCGGATCCATCCCGCCGGGGGCAACCGCCACCGATGTCGTGCTCACCCTGACCGAGATGCTTCGCCGGCACGGCGTGGTCGGCAAGTTCGTCGAGTTCTACGGCGAAGGCGTGGCTGCGGTGCCGCTGGCCAACCGCGCCACCATCGGCAACATGAGCCCCGAGTTCGGTTCCACCTGCGCAATCTTCCCGATCGATCAGGAGACGCTGCGCTACCTGGCGCTGACCGGTCGCCCCGCCGAGCAGCTCTCGTTGGTCGAGGCCTACGCCAAGGAGCAGGACCTCTGGCACGACCCGCACCGCGGAGCCACCTACTCCGAGTATCTCGAGCTGGACCTGTCCACGGTGGTCCCGTCCATCGCCGGACCCAAGCGTCCGCAGGATCGGATCTCGCTGTCCGAGGCGAAGTCGGCATTCCGGCAGGCGCTGGCCGGTTACGCATGCGCCGCGGAGTCCACGGTGGACCAGGCCGGCGTTGACTCCTTCCCGGCCAGCGACGCTCCCGCGGTGAGCAGCGGCAACGGTGCCGGTGCGCCGTGTCCGACGATCTCGGCTGCGGCCGCGGCGCAGGGCCGCCCCAGCTCCCCGACGCCAGTGCGGCCCGCCGAGGGCGCTGGCTACGAGATCGACCACGGTGCAGTGGTGATCGCTTCGATCACCTCGTGCACCAACACGTCCAACCCATCGGTGATGATCGGCGCAGCGCTGCTGGCCCGCAACGCCGTCGAACGGGGTCTGACCGTCAAGCCATGGGTGAAGACGTCAATCGCGCCGGGCTCGCAGGTAGTCACGGACTACTACGAGAAGGCCGGTCTGTGGCCGTATCTGGAAAAACTTGGGTACTACCTGGTCGGCTACGGCTGCACCACCTGTATCGGCAACTCGGGTCCGCTGCTCGAAGAGGTCTCCCAAGCCGTCCATGACGCCGACCTCGCGGTGGTCAGCGTGCTGTCCGGTAACCGCAACTTCGAGGGCCGGATCAATCCGGACGTCTCGATGAACTATCTCGCCTCACCGCCCTTGGTGATCGCCTATGCGCTGGCTGGAACGATGGATATCGACTTCGCCAGCGACCCGCTGGGGCACGACCGCGACGGGCAACCGGTCTATCTCACGGATATCTGGCCCGGGCCGGAAGAAATCCAGAAGGTGATCGAGTCCACGATCAGCCAGGAGATGTTCGCCAAGGACTACGCCGACGTCTTCGCCGGCGATGCTCGCTGGCAGTCACTCCCCACGCCGGAGGGCGAGACCTTCACCTGGGATCCGGAGTCGACCTACGTTCGCAAGCCCCCGTATTTCGAGGGAATGACCGCCCAAGCGCCGCCGGTGCGCGACATTTCGGCAGCGCGGGTGTTAGTGCTGCTCGGGGACTCGGTGACCACTGACCACATCTCACCCGCCGGGACCATCACGGCGGATTCCCCGGCCGGTCGCTACCTCGCCGAGCGAGGGGTGGAGCGTAAGAACTTCAACTCGTATGGATCCCGCCGCGGCAATCACGAGGTAATGATCCGCGGTACCTTCGCCAACATCCGGCTGCGCAACCTACTGCTCAACAACATCAGCGGTGG
>JAICSB010000284.1 GCA_025937115.1 Pseudonocardiaceae bacterium
CCCGTGGGAGGAGATGTTCGCCGACGAGTTCGGCGAGCGGGTCCTCGCCGACCCTGACTCGACCCGCTGGATCGAGCCGGTCTGGAAGGTGCTGCTGTCGAGCAAGGCGTTGCTGGCCGCGCTGTGGCACCTCTACCCCGGGCACGAGAACCTGCTGCCGGCGTACCTGGACAAGCCCTGGGGGATGGACTCCTGGATCGCCAAGCCGCTGCACGGCCGGGAGGGCGACGGCATGAGGTGGGTCCTCGACGGCGCCGAGCACCGATCGCCGCACCAGCACTACGGCACCGAGGGCTACTGCTACCAGCTGTGGGCCCCGCCGCCGGACCTGGACGGCAACCGGCCGGTGCTGGGCTCATGGGTTGTCGACGGGAACGCCGCAGGGCTCGGCGTCCGCGAGTCGGACGGTCCCGTGACGGACTATTACGCGCGGTTCGTGCCGCACTACATCGACGCGCCGACGCCGGGCGCCAAGCAGCGTGCGGCCTGGTTGCGGGAGGACGGGATCAAGGAGTAGCCAGGTGGTGCCGGCAGCCCCCTAAAATGCCAGTCCCATGCTGGACAACCTGCTGGCCGCGGTGGTCTACCTCGGCGTCGGCATCGCCCTGCTGATCCTCGCCGCGTTCGTGGTCGACCTGCTGACCCCTGGCCGGCTGGTGTCCCACGTGGTCGACCAGCGGTCGTGGAGCGCCGCGATCGTGCTCGCCGCCGCCCTGCTCGGTCAGGGCCTGGTGATCTTCACGGCGATCTGGACCAACGCCACCACCGGGTTCGGCGAGGCCCTGCTGTGGACGGTGGCGTTCGGCCTGCTCGGGGTGGTGCTGAGCGCGGTCGCATTCACGGTGGTCGACCTGCTGACCCCGGGCCGGCTTGGTGAGATCGTCGCCCGGCCGGGGCCGGTGGAGCCGGTCGCGGTGGTGACGGCGGCGGCGCACCTCGCGGTTGCCGCGATCGTCATCGCCTCGATCGCCTGAAGGATGACAGGTCGAAGACGTCGGGCCGTCGCCTCGATCGCCGGAGTCGGTGAAGTCGTCGTCGGTGCGTTCGGCGTACGCCGGGATCGAGTACAGGCCCCAGTGGACGAAGATGCCGAGCTTGGCGTCGGCGTATCACTGCGGGACCGGTCGCACGGCCAGCCCCGCAGCCGGCTGGTGGGCGGTCATCGACCGGCTCCGCGGCGGCGCCGGTGGCAGGAGGAGGTCACGGCGACCAGCACGGGCGCGTCATGAGGTCTTCCCTCGGGCGGGCGTGGACGGGGTGCAGCGATGACCAGGCGGACCCCACGCTGCCACCGGACCGGCCGCGACGCCAGCACTCGGAAGCGGTTGGCTTCGCGTCGCCAGCAGTGCGGGTTGACACGCCGCGACGCCCGAGATTGCGCGACCTGCACCGGCGGCGGGTCTACGCGGCCGGCGCCTCACAGTCGGCCCGATTCCTCGGCATCTACTACAACACCGTGCAGGAGACCGCCCGCGTGTACGACGGCTTCCTGCTCGCCATCGGCGGCAGCTCGCTGGCCCCGCGGCAGGCGGTCGGCACCAAGGTCTTCCGCGTCTGGACCGAGACCGGCCTCTACCTCGGCCTGGCAGCGCCCTCGGCCCGGGTGCCGGACAACCCCGTCCTGCGCACCTGGGAGATCGCCGGCGCTTCGCACGTGCCGGCGTACGCGGTTCGCAGGACCCGAACCCGGGCCCGCCGGCCGAGATCGCCCGGGACACACTCGGCGTCGCCCGCGGCGGCATCCGGCTGCCCTCAGTGGCAGTGCCCACGGAGCTCAACAACGGCGTCAACGCGCCAGCGAACCTCGACAACCCGCTCAACCAGTTCTGCGTGCTCTACGGCACGAACCGGCCGCTCACCGGGGAGCAGCAGGACGGGCTGTACCGGAGCGACACCGAGTACCGGGGCAAGGTCCTGGTCCAGCTGGTCCGCCTGGTCAGGGACGGCTTCGTGCTCGCCCGCGACGTCCCGGCGCTCTATCGGGAGGCCGGTGAGCTGGGGCAGATGGGCGCGCTCGGCAGGACTCGAACCTGCAACCTCTTGATCCGTAGTAACAAATCGGACATCCGCCGGCGTCCGTCTGTGTCCGTGACCTGGGGATGCTCATCCGGCCGGGTGCGCTGCGGACCGCCGATGTCCGCCGGCTCGGGTACAGGAACGGGTACACGGCGGGCCCGCGCACCGCCCGCTCGTCGGGCAGTAGACGACCCATCCGATGGGCGGCCCGCGACCGGTGCGCGAACACCGGCGTCGGGTAGCGGGAGCGCATTGCTGCGCCCCCGCCCCCTCAGAACCGGACTTGCGGGTTTCCTCGCATCCGGCTCAAGCAAGTCTCGTGGTGTCGTGGTGCAGAAGGCGGTGACTGTTGTGTGTGCCGGTGTTCCGGCTGTGACAGTCGGCGTGTGTGAGACGGATTCTGTCCGTTGGGTTGTGCCGCCGGTCTGCGGTCACCGATTTGTGGGTGATCGCTTTCTTGGTGGCGGTGAGCCATTGTTCCCATTGGTTGGGGGATCGAGGCTCGTGGTCGGCGGCCAGGAGGTAGTGCCCGCATCGAGGGCAGCGTCCCTGCTGTTGTTTGAGCAGACGCAGGGTGTCGCGGTCGAGCGGTGGTGGGTTTCTGCGCCGCCGGTCGGCCCAGTAGCTGGTCAGTGTGGGGTCGTCGGTGGACGCCGTTCCTTTGACCAGCTCGTGTCGGACGATTCGGGTCCAGGCGAACTTCTGGAGGAACAGGCCGCCATCGCGGTCACCGAACACCCATCGGTCTTGCCTGGCCCGGTTGAATTGGCCGTAGTACTGGTCGACGATCCAGCGTTTCGGCTTCTTCGGGTGGCGGCGCCTGGCCCACCGCCAGGTCAGTTTCCACAGGTGCGCATCCAGTTCGGTGAATACCCGTTTGGAGACGCCTCCGCGGTAGTACGCCGCCCAGCCACGCACGATCGGGTTGAGCGTGTATGGCACGGCTCCGGCCTTGGCCGACCACAACGATCGGACCTCGACTCGGAGTCGTCTTTTGATCCGCCTGATGGCCGCCTTACTGGGTGTGGTCAGCAGCTTGCCGTTGGGATAGCGGCGGATGGTGAACCCGAGGAAATCGAAACCGCTGGTAACGGGGACAATCGTCGTCTTGTCCTCGGCGAAGACGAGACCTCGGGTTCGCAGCCACTCGGTAAGCCGTGCTTTCACCTCGACGGCCTGTTCTCTTGTGTGACACAGGACGACGAGGTCGTCGGCGTATCTGACCAACACCGGACAGCCCGCGACGGTCTCCCCGGCATGCCTGCCGGTGGTGACGTACCGGACTCCGGCGGCCTCTTCCAGCCCGTGCAGGGCGACGTTGAGCAGCAGCGGGCTGATCACCCCGCCTTGAGGGGTGCCCTCTTCGGTCGCGGTGACCATGCCCCGATCGAGTACCCCGGCCTTCAACCACGCCCGGATCATCCCCGTGGCGGGGAACCCTCCGAGCGCGGCCAGCAGTCGGTCGTGCCCGATCGTGTCGAACGCCGCCGCCAGGTCCGCGTCCAGCACCCAACCCCGCTTGGCGTTGCGGCCTCGCAGAGTGACGAAGAGCATCTGGATGGCGTCCTGGCAGCTGCGGCCCGGCCTGAACCCATAGGACCTGGGTTCGAACCGGGCTTCCCACTCCGGCTCCAGCGCGTGACGCACCCGCGCCTGCTGGGCTCGGTCCACGATCACCGGGATACCCAGCGGCCGAAGCTTCGCCTTGTCCCGGGCTTTCGGTATCCACACCCGTCGAACCGGCAGCGTCCGCCACGGCTGCGACGGCCGGTGGATCCGCGCCGCCAACTCCGCCCTGGCCGCAGAGGTCAACGCGACCTCCCCATCGACGCCGGCCGTTCGACGACCCGCGTTGTGCTGCGTCACCTGACGCACGCTGATCAGCGTGTTCGACAGGCTCCGCAGCATCAGCTTCTGCAGACTGCGGACCCGTTTTAGGTCCCCATTCCGCGACGCCGTGAAGATCCGTTGCCGCAGCCGCCGTACGTTCTCCTCGCAGGACCGCCAGTCCACAGCGTCCCAGTCGAGGAACCCGCCCTCCGGTCCGTTCACTCCGACGGCAGCCAGCACCATCGGCGCCGACCTGTCCGTCATCGCGTCCAACATGCCCTTCGGTTCCAGCCGCTTTTCACCGGTTGTCTCCACAGACTCACCTGGTCCACGTCAGCACCCTTTCGAGTCCGGGCACCACGTCCCGTATCCGGCCAGTTATCCGGGACCCGGCCTGGAGGAGACCACTCGCCATCCCGGTTTCCTGTCACCTTTCGGCTACCGGCATTCGCTTCTTGGACCATCCTGTCCCCGCCAGGGACCTCGGCCTCCCTCACGGTCGGCCCACCGAGCCCCCACACACCCGGACCCTGACGGGATTACCACGTTCCGCACACCTGAGATACGACCGGGGTGGGTGCCCTCTGTTCCTCCGGGACGGCGGTGTTCTCCTGACCGCGGGCCCGTCCCCGGTCAGCGCCTGCGCTTCCCAGCGCCAGTCCTGTCCCCCCACTATCACAACCCACCCGTGGAAGGCGATCATGACGGAGCGTCATCGAGGATTCATTCGCATTCACCCGTCCGGTCTTTCCCTCGCCTGTAATCCCCGGGTGGAACGGAGATCCTCGGGCTTTCCCCTGAGCTTCGCACCCCGCCGTCGCCAGCAACGCACGTCAAGGGCGGGAACAGGCCACTGAACACTGACCTGGAACTGCATCTCCAACAGCCGGACCTCCACGACCAGCTCACTCAGAATGTGCGACCTCGTGTCGCACCGGGCCCTTGATCCCGCACCTTGCGTAGAAGGGCGAGACCCGTGGCGAACGGTAGTAGCCGGCGTGTGACGTCAGGACAGAGGGCGGTAGCAGCGGCGGCCCTGGTGGATCAGGGCCGGCTCTCGATAGCGGAGGCAGCGGTTTGGGCGGACGCGCTCGCGATGCTGGTGGACGACGGTCAGGTGGACGGGCCCGTAGTACTCCAGAGCCGGGTAGTGGATCGACTGACCGCAGAGAGGGTTCGCC
>JAICSB010000497.1 GCA_025937115.1 Pseudonocardiaceae bacterium
CCCGCGCCTGCGGCCCGCCGCAGTCCACCGTCGGCCAGTACGCGTCACGAATGACAAGAGATGCTGTCCACACCGCACCACACCGACGGAGCTGGACAGATGGCGGGCATCCACACCGCCCACAGCACCTACTACTGCTACTGATGTTTTCTCTAAAGGAGAAGATCCAAACATCAGGCCAGTGGATACCCACCGCAACAGGTGCCCAAACCCCGAGCTGCCACACCCGCCGCTACGGTAAGAGCCCGCACTATTTGGGAGGATGCGTCGTGCAACTCGGGCTCGTCGGACTCGGCAAGATGGGTTCCAACATGCGCGACCGACTGCGAGCTGCCGGCATCGAAGTCCTCGGCTTTGCCCGCAGCGCCGGAGCCCGCGACGTCGACTCCTTGGCGGAACTGGTCGACCGCCTGGAAGCACCACGCAACGTGTGGATCATGGTGCCGTCCGGCGAAGCGACCCGGGACACGGTGACCCAGTTCGCCGGGTTGCTCGCTGACGGTGATCTTCTCGTCGATGGCGGTAACTCGCGCTATACCGAAGATCAGGTGCACGCCGAACTACTCGCCCGCAGCGGCATCGGATACCTGGACTGCGGCGTCTCCGGCGGGGTGTGGGGCAAGGACAACGGCTACGGGCTGATGGTCGGCGGCGCCGCCGAGTCCGTCGAGCGGCTTATGCCGGTGTTCGACGCCCTGCGCCCCGAAGGGCCTCGGGACGAGGGCTTCGTGCACGCCGGCGGCGTCGGCGCCGGGCACTTCGCCAAGATGGTGCACAACGGCGTGGAGTACGGCCTGATGCAGGCTTACGCGGAAGGCTTCGAGCTGCTGGCGGCCGCCGATGTGGTCACCAGCGTGCCAGCGGTGCTCAAGGCGTGGCGTCGCGGCACGGTGGTCCGTTCTTGGCTGCTTGACCTGCTGGTGGCAGCCCTGGACAACGATCCGGAGCTGGCGCACCTGCGCGGTTGGGTACAGGACTCCGGCGAAGGCCGCTGGACGGTCGAAGAGGCGATCAATCATTCAGTGCCCGCGCCGGTGATCTCGGCGGCGCTGTTCGCCCGGTTCGCCTCCCGCCAGGACGACTCACCGGCGATGCGGGCGGTGGCCGCCTTGCGCCAGCAGTTCGGTGGGCACGCCGTGCACCACGCCAGCCCCGATTCAGCCGACTAACCACGTGTACGTCCGGCAGCTAGAAGTCACCGATTTCCGCTCCTGGGAGCACGCCGAGCTCGAGTTCGAACCCGGCGTCGCGGTGCTGGTGGGCGCCAACGGGCAGGGCAAGACGAACCTGATCGAAGCGCTGAGCTACCTGTCCACGCTGGGTTCGCACCGGGTGTCCACCGATGCGCCCCTGGTGCGCCACGGCGCCCAGCGGGCCATCGTGCGGACCGCAGTGGTGCACGCCGGCCGGGAGCTGACCGTGGAGCTGGAGATCGCTCCTGGGCGAGCCAACCGGGCCCGGCTCAACCGCTGTGCAGTGCCACGGCCCCGGGAGGTTCTCGGGGTGCTGCGCAGCGTGCTGTTCGCGCCGGAGGACCTGGCACTGGTCCGTGGTGACCCTGGGCAGCGTCGCCGGTTCCTCGACGATCTTCTTGTGCTGCGCGCTCCCCGGCTGGCCGGCGTCCAAGCCGACTACGACAAGGTGCTGCGCCAGCGCGTCGCGTTGCTGAAGTCCGCGGGCGCGGCCCGGCGGTCCGGTGGCGGCGCGGCTGATCTGCGGACATTGGACGTCTGGGACGGCCACCTCGCCCGGCACGGCGCCGAGCTGCTCGGGGCCCGGCTAGACCTGCTCGTCGAGCTGACGCCGTATGTGCGCGCGGCCTATTGTGCGGTGGCCCCGGAGTCGGCTGCGGCCGAGCTCGAGTACCGCAGCAGCTTGGGCGATGCGCTGCCGGCTGCGGTGCAGGAGACCGGTAAGGCCGATGTCGATCTGCTGGAGGCAGCGCTGCTCGTCCAGCTGGCCCGGCTGCGGACAGCCGAAATCGAGCGCGGGGTCTGCCTGGTCGGGCCGCACCGTGACGACCTGGAGCTGCGCTTAGGCGGTCTGCCGGCCAAGGGCTACGCCAGCCACGGTGAGTCATGGTCATTCGCGTTGGCCCTGCGGCTGGGTAGCTACCAGTTGCTGCGTTGCGGTGGCGCCGAGCCGGTGCTGTTGCTTGATGATGTCTTCGCTGAGCTGGATGCCCGTCGGCGGGCCCGGCTGGCCGAGGTTGCGCTGGCTGCCGAACAGGTGCTGGTCACCGCTGCGGTGCCAGCCGATGTCCCCGACGAACTCCAGGGAATCCGGTTCGACGTGTCCGGCGGGGAGGTGCACCGTGTCCGATGAACAGACCCCAGCTGGGGACAAACTTGTGGATAGTGTGGACAAGTCGATGTTCGATGCACCCAAGAGCCCATCTCAGAGCCCCTCTGAGGGACCAAAAGGCGCCGACATCGCCCGCGCTGCGCTGGACGCCGCCCGTGCCGCCCAACGTAATCCAAGCGGTCCGGGCGGAGTCCGGAACAAGCCCGGCGCCCCGCCCGGGGTGCCCCGGCGGCGCCGCGGCTGGTCCGGTGCGCGGCCCGATGACCGGGACCCGCAGCCGCTGGGCCGGCTGGCGTCGCGGCTGGTCGCAGACCGCGGCTGGGTGGACCGGGTCTCCGCCGGTGTGGTGTTCGCCCGGTGGGCGCAGCTGGTGGGTGCCGACCTCGCCGAGCACGCGGAGCCGGTGTCGCTGAAGGACGGCGAGCTGACCGTGCGGGCTAGCTCCACGGCGTGGGCTACCCAACTTCGGTTGCTGCAACGGCAGTTGATCGCCCGGATCACCGCCGGCGTCGGCCCCGGCGTCGTGACCCGGCTGCGGATACAGGGCCCGGCGGCGCCGAGCTGGGTACACGGCCCCAGACACGTCCGCGGCCGCGGCCCCCGAGACACCTACGGCTGACTCCAAGCCCCTAGTGCCACTCAGAGCCCAGCAGGAAGCCCAAATCTTCCTCGGGGCCGCCGGGACCTGCGTCGACACGAAATAGCCGCGCTGTGACGAAGTCAGGGGTGTCCCTGACCCGCTTCTGTCAGACCGGACCAGTAGAATGGATGAAGGACACTCTGCACCGCACCGGCAAGGAGACACCGACGA
>JAICSB010000031.1 GCA_025937115.1 Pseudonocardiaceae bacterium
GCTAGCGGGTCGCGCCGCGTGTCAGCTGCTGGCGCGACCGGCGATCCAGCGCAGCGCGAGCGAATAGCCCGATATGCCCAGGCCGACGATGACCCCGGAGGCGATGGCCGAGAGGTAGCTGTGGTGCCGGAACGGCTCGCGGGCGTGCACGTTGCTGATGTGCACCTCCACCAGTGGCGCCGACAGCTCCGCGGCGGCGTCGCGGACCGCGATCGAGTAATGCGTCCACGCCCCGGCGTTGAGCACCACTGGAGTGGCGGTGTCGGCGGCCTCGTGCAGCCAGCTCATCATGACGCCCTCATGGTCGGTCTGCCGGACGTCCACTTCCAGCCCCAGCTCAGCTCCGACCCGCTGACACTGCGACACCAGGTCGGCATAGCAAGTCGTGCCGTAGACATCGGGCTCGCGGCTGCCGAGCCGGCCCAGGTTCGGCCCGTTGAGCACCAGCACCTTCATTGCGTGCTCTCCATCTCGCCGGCCACCGCGGCGTAGGCTCCGGCGAGCAGCGCAGGGGTCGGGTCTTCCAGCCGCCCCGGCTTAGCCAGAGCGTCGAGGACCACAAAACGCAGGGCCCCCGACCGCGCCTTCTTGTCGTTACGCATGCCTTCCAGCAGCTCCGGTAGCGCGTCGGGGTCATATCCGGTGGGCAGCCCGATTGACCTGAGCACGGTGCGGTGCCGCTGCGCGGTGACGTCGTCCAGGCGTCCGGCGAGCCGGCCCAGCTCCGCCGCGAAGATCATGCCAACGCTCACCGCGGCGCCGTGGCGCCAGCGGTAGCCCTCCCGACGCTCCAGCGCGTGGCCCAGTGTGTGCCCGTAGTTGAGCACCTCGCGCAGATGAGATTCTTTCAGGTCAGCTGCCACCACGTCAGCCTTGACCCGGATCGCGCGGCCTACCAGTTCCGCCAGCACCGGCCCGGATGGGTCTAGTGCGGCCGCGGGGTCCGCCTCGATCAGCTCCAGGATCACTGGATCGGCGATGAACCCGGCCTTGACCACTTCCGCCATTCCGGCGACCAGCTCGGCTCGTGGCAACGTCGCGAGGGCTACCAGGTCCACCACCACCGCAGCCGGCTCATGGAACGCACCGACCAAGTTCTTACCCGCGTCGGTGTTGATCCCGGTCTTGCCACCCACCGCGGCATCCACCATCGCCAGGAGCGTGGTGGGAACCTGCACTACCCGGACCCCGCGCAGCCAGTTAGCGGCGACGAACCCGGCAAGATCGGTGACCGCCCCGCCGCCGAAGCCGATCACGGTGCCGGTGCGGTCCAATCCCACCTGCCCGAGTACTTCCCAGCAGAACCCCGCCACCCCCAGCTTCTTGGCCTCCTCGGCGTCGGGCACCTCGATGCGATAAGCCTGCGAGCCGAGGTGCTCCAGCACGGTGCGCAGCGCCTCGGCGCCCTCGACCAGCGTCGGCTGGTGCACGATCGCCACGGCACCGCTGCCCACCGCGTCGAGCAGCTCCGCCCGCAGATACCGCCCGACGATGACGTCGTAGGGCTGCGCCGTCGCCACTCGAATCCGCCGTGGCTCGGTATCACCAGCCTGGCCCGGCTCGCCGGTCTCTGTCATCGGCGCTCCTCCGTGGTTGAAAAACTATGCTCTAGCGAGTACCCCCGACAGCTCCGATAGCGTCCAACACATCCTCAGCCACCTCGTCTGGACGGCGACCGTCGGTGGCCACCTCGACAGTGGCGACCTCCCGGTACAGCGGTAACCGGGCGTTGAGCAGGGCAGCGAACGTCGCCCGTGGGTTCACCCCGGCAAGCAGCGGGCGGGCGGTGGACAATCCGGTGCGGCGCACCCCCTCGGCCATCCCGACGGACAGGAACACCACGCGGTGCCCGTGAATCCTGCTCCGCGATCGCTGCGAGAGCACCGCTCCGCCGCCCAACGCCAGCACTCCGTGGCGCCCGGCCAGTGCGGCTGCCACCTCGGCTTCTTCAAGCTGCCGGAACACCGGCTCCCCGTCGGTGATGAAGATTTCGGAGATGCTGCGACCCGCGCGGGCGACGATGAGATCGTCGACGTCGGTGAAGTCGACCCCGATCCGGCCCGCCAGCAACCTGCCTACTGTGGACTTACCAGCCCCGGGTGGACCTACCAGCACCACGGCGGGTCCCTGCGTGTCGCTCACAGCGACAGCGTAGTCGGCAAACCGCGCTGGGTCCCGCAACACAAGAACTGCGCCGAGTCCCGTTGTCATGCTGCGGCAGCTTGATGCTCCCGGATGAGAGTCTTGAACAGGGAGTAGGCGGCGGGAATCATGTTGTGGCGCTGGGTTGGCGTGGTATTGATCAGCGCGGCGACACCGGTGCCGGCCTGCGGGCAGAAACCGACGAAGGCAGTGAAGCCACGAGTTCCACCGCTGTGGAACAGCACGTCGCCGTAGCGGGAACTACGGTGGTTCCACACCAGGCAGATGCGATCTTTACCTTTGGCGGCCACTCGCGGCACTTGGGTTGCGCGTAGGGCGGCGGCCAGCGGGGTGGCCTCTGGGTGCAGGTGGGCTTGCAGGTAGCGCAGCAGGTCGGCAGCACTGGAGCGCAGTGTGCCCGCCGGGGCGAGCGCACCCATCTCCCACGCCGGCACCGGCCGGCCGCGGCGGTAACCGGTGGCACACAGGGGTCCGGGCCCGGTGAGGGTGCCGGCCATACCGAGCGGGCGACAGACGCGGTCGAGGATTAGATCCCGGTAATCGGCTGCGGCGGAGTTGGCGAGTAGTTGTCCGAGGAGACCCACGCCGAAGTTGGAATAATGCACGTGGGTTCTGGGGTGGCGCCGAGGCCGGATGCGGGTGGTGGCCCGGTAGAGGTCGTCGAGGTAGTAGTGGGCGTACGGGTTGGTCGTCCAGACCGGTAGTGCCTGCAGGTAGAGGTTGGCCGGCAGGCGGGGAAGCCCTGCGGTGTGGGTGGCCAGCTGCACCAGGGTGATCGGCGCGTCGGTGGTGTGGCGCGGTCGGGCCTCGGGCGGTAGGTAGGCGGTGATCGGGTCGTCGTAGCTGATCTCGCCGCGGGTGACCATCTCGGCCAGCAGCAGCGCGGTGAAGGTCTTGGTGATCGAGCCGAGCTCGAAGACAGTGTGGGCATCCGGTGCGGGCTCGCCGTGGCAGGCGACGGCAGTCTCGCCGCCGACGACAGCGGCCAGGACCACGGCCGGCGCGCGGACGAGCGCCGAGATCGTGCGCAGCGACGCATCGAGTCGCCCCGGCAGGTCGGTGGCCGGATCGATGGTCACCGGGTCGCCTGGGCGCCGATCCGGCGGGACACGGCCAGGGTACCGGCGATCGCGGCGACGATCGTGGGGTGGTAATGCTCGCGAAACGCCTTAGCGGCATCGGTCGGCACGCGTTCGGGACCGGTGGGAAGCAGGCCGTCCGGCTGCTGGGCGCGGGCCAATGCCTCCCAGGCATGGGGATGGCAGTCGGGTTCGGTCAGGCACAGATCGACGATCAGTAACTCGCCGACCAGATCCCACTGGCCGGCTTCGAGGTAGACCTCCAGCCAGGCTGGCAGCCAGGCATGCAGATAGGTCTGCAGGTGAGGCGGTAGATCGTCCGCGCGGGCACCCCAGTCGGTGAGGTGGAACACCGCGTGGGTCACCGCATACAGGGTGAAAAAGTCGATCGCCCACGGTTCGGGCGTACCGCCAAGCCAGGTCCGGGCAGTTAGCGCGGCCGGATCGCCCCGGTGCGGCAGGCCGAGCAGGCGCTCGGCGTTGAATATCGCCAGCGCCCGGTTGGGGACCACCTCGGTCACGCGGGCCGCGCGCAGGGCGCTCAGGTGCGCTACCAGCTCGTCCAGCCGCGGATGCCGGTGACCGGTCCGGGCGAACCAGGCATATGTCTCCGTCGGGAAGGTTTCGATCGGTTGCTCGCGCTGCAGCTCATAGAGCACGTCGCCGTCGCGGAACTGCGCCCAGGCGAAGGCGGCCAGCGCGGGGGCGAGCTGCGCCTCCCGGCTGCCCGCCGCGGCCTCGCGTATCGCGATGGACACGGTGAGCGCCAGCTCGCCCAGGGGTTTGATGTCCTCATTGGGCCGCAGCCGGTCGGAGGCGACGTCGACCGGCAGCGCGAAGTGATCCCGGGCCGCGTCCAGCCAGCCCAGCGCGCGCACCGCGACCTGATGGGCTGTGGCAACCCAGGAGGGCCTGACGTCACTCACCGGCCCCGCCCCCCAATCCGTATCGGGCTATCGCGATCTCCAACTGCAGCCGGGGGTCTGCTCCGGCGACGAGCTCCAGCTGGCGCAGCACCGGCTCGACCGCAAACGGCGGATCCATCGGGACCTCACCGCCGGAGGCAAGCCAGCGGGCCAACCGGGCTGCGGTCAGGTAGTCGCGGCGCAGCATGGCCCTGGTTACCCCGCGAGCCACATCCAGCCGGTATCGCCGCGCGTCGGCGTGGAGGGGGCCGTCCAGTCCGGGTGTCGCTAGCGGGGACAACTGCGCCAGCACTCCCCCCCACGCCAACCAACCCTGGTCGGGGCCGACACTTGCGCCGGGACGCGCCGGGTAGGCGCGGGCGGAGCCGGCCACCCCGAGACGGGTGAGCACCTCACCGGTGGCCCAGTCCCGCAGTGCCCGCACAAGCACGGTGTTATCGGCGTCGTCCGTTGCGTCTGGGTCCAGCTCGGAGGTCGGGAACATCTGCCTGCCGGTCTCGACCACCTCGGCGTCTTCGGGACCGAACCGGTGACCTGCCAGCGCGAACGGCGCGAGTGCATCCGGGCCCAGCACCCGCACCGCGGCCAATCTCGCCCGGCACTCTGCGGGGCTGCCCTCGGCGACGAGCTGGCCAGCCAGCTGGAATGCGTCGTCCGCGCCGGTCAGGGCGCGGACGACGCTGCCCGCCAGCGTCTCTACCGCCGTCGCGTAGACCGCCCGCGGCGGCCCAGAGATCACTGGCATGCCGCTAGTCCTCGTCGTCCGGCGGCTCGCTCGGCGAAGCCAGCAGCGCACCCAGAAGTAACAGGCATGCCTCCCCTCTCGGCACGTACAGCGGCGGCCGCCCCACCATGCTCTCCGACGGGGCCATCAGCTCCGCCACGGCGGCCTGCTCGGGCGCAGAGGCCACCAGCCCCCTATCAACCGGACGCGTTACCTGTCCTAGTTTCATACTGGGTCTCCTTGTACTCGATTGCCACCCCAACACAAGGGCTGCGATCGTTCGGGTGCGATCTTTCGGGACCCCTGTGCCGTTGGCAGTAGGCGGCATTGATTAGGCTGGCACAACACCACCTCACTACGTGGACCTTCCGACCGAAATTAGGTAGTCCGAGGCAGCTTTCTAGGTAGTTTCGACCGAGTAGCCAGCGGGTCCAACAGGCGGTTAGCGACCTCGATCCGTCGAATCCCCCAAATCTCCGATTTTGCTCAGCAGGGCCGCGATTGAGAGGTGCCCTTATGGGCGGACTGTCGGATAATTCCGATACCGTCCAGCCGGATTCCCCTTGCGAATACACGTAGTCGTCGGATACGACTACGTACATTCCCGACCGTGCGTCGGAATCAGTGCAAGCGGGAGGCGTCGAGGTAGGACCGGACATTGCGGACTGTCTCGGGCAAAGCGTCGCCGCCGAATTTCTCCAGCACGGCGTCGGCAAGCACGAGGGCGACCATCGCCTCGGCCACCACCCCTGCGGCGGGCACCGCGCAGACGTCGGAACGCTGGTTGATTGCCACGGCCGCCTCACCGGTGGCGAGGTCCACTGTGGCTAGCGCGCGAGGCACAGTGGAGATCGGCTTCATCGCCACCCGGACGCGCAGCACCTCTCCATTGGTCATGCCGCCTTCCAGACCACCGGCGCGGTTAGTGCGCCGCACCACCCCGTCGGGCCCAGGCAGCATCTCGTCGTGAGCAGCGCTGCCCCGTCGGCGCGCGGTGGCGAACCCGTCGCCGACCTCCACCCCCTTCATCGCTTGGATGCCCATCAGCGCGCCCGCCAACCGGGCGTCCAACCGCCGGTCGGCGTGGACGAAGGAGCCCAACCCCACGGGGAGCCCATACGCCACGACTTCGACCACGCCGCCCAGCGTGTCACCGTCTCTTTTCGCCGCATCCACCTCGGCGATCATCGCGGCTGAGGCATCCACAGTGAACGCGCGGACCGGACTGGAGTCGATCCGCTCCAGGTCACCGGGTCCGGGCAGCACATCCGCGGGGGCGTCTACCTGTCCCAACGACACCACATGGGACAGCACTTCGACGCCCAGCGCCTGGCGCAGGAACGCCTTGGCCACGGTGCCCAGCGCGACCCGGGCAGCGGTCTCCCGGGCACTGGCCCGCTCCAGCACCGGCCGAGCGTCGTCGAAGCCGTACTTGGTCATGCCGGCGAGGTCGGCGTGCCCGGGCCGGGGTCGGGTCAGCGGTGCGTTGCGGGATTGCGCGGCGAGCACGTCCGGGTCCACCGGATCGGCCGCCATCACCGTCTCCCACTTGGGCCACTCGGTGTTGCCGATCCTGATCGCCACCGGACCGCCCAACATCCGGCCATGCCGGATACCCCCGAGGACGTCGACCTCGTCAGCCTCGAATTTCATCCGCGCCCCGCGCCCGTAACCGAGGCGGCGGCGGGCCAACTCAGCCTGGATGTCCTTCGAGCTAACCTCGACTCCGGCGACCATGCCCTCCAGCACAGCCACCAGAGCAGGACCATGCGATTCCCCAGCAGTGATCCACCGCAACATGGCGCCATCGTGCCACGCACGCCCGGCCGCCGACGCTGCCGCATCGCCCGCCGGGTGCGTCGTGAACTCGACACCACCGACATTCCAGTCGCGGAAAACGTCTGCCCTGTCGAGTTCACGACGCGCACGCAATGCGTGTGGCTGGTGTCAGGCCTCAGCGACGGCGGTGGCTGCGGTGACGGCCGCCTGCGCAGGTGCACCGCGCAGCGCCCGATGGACCGCCGCGCCGACCACCACCAACGCGGCCACGAACAGCAGCGCGAGATACTGCAGCACCCAGCTGGTTCCCGCCGGGTCGTACACCGCCTGCCGTGGCCAGGCGATGTTGACCATCATCGCGACGCCGTAGGCCACCGCGAACAGGTTCACCCCGAGCCCCCAGCGGCCGAGCGAGAAGCCGCCCGGTTGCTTCGGCGGCCGGCGCCGGCCCAGCCGAGCTCCCAAGGCCGGCACGGTGACCAGCAGGTACGCCAGGTACACGATCACCACCGAGGTGCTGGTCACTGCCGCGAACGCCGCCGGATTACCCAGGTTGATCAGTAGCACGCCGATCGCGAGTGCCCCCACCGCGACGCCGGTGAGGATCGGCGTCCCGGTCTGCGGGCTGACCTTGGCCAGCAACCGCCTGCCGGGGAGCCGGCCGTCGCGCGCCATGCTGAACATCACCCGCGACGCCGAGTTCTGGATCGCCAGACAGGCGGACACGATCGAGATCGCGACCACTGCGAGCAGCGCCCGACCGAGCGCGGAATTCAGCTGGCTGGTGATGACGTAGGCGATGCCGCCGGTGGACAGCTGACCGTCGGTCAGCGAAGGCGCCGCCATCAGTGCCGCCACGATCATGAACCCGCCACCGACGAAGGAGACCAGCAGCGCACGCAGGATCGCCGACGGCACCACGCGCCGTGGCGCAGCCGTCTCCTCGGACAGCTCCGCGGCACTGTCGAAGCCGTACATGACGTATGCCGCCATGAGCGTGGAGGCGAGGAAGGCATACAGGTAAGGGCTATTACCGGACACGTTGAGCGTCTTGGTGACCACCCCGGGACCCCGTTGCGCATGGCCGAACAGCAGCACCAGCAGCAGCACCACACCGACCAGCTCGCAGGTCACACCGATCCCGTTGATCAACGCCATGAAGCGCACCCCGACGGCGCTGATCACGGTGGCCAGTGCGATGAGCACCGAGCCCAGCAGGATCCCGTTGGCCGCGCCGGACGCTGAGGTGATCGACGGGTCGCTGCCGACGATCTGGAACCCTGACCACACTGCGGGCAGCACCGCCTGCAAAGCAATGCCGATGGCGGCCACGCTGACGACGTAGCCGATCATCATCGCCCAGCCGGCGAACCAGCCGACGGTCTCGCCCGCGAGCCGCCGCGACCACTGATAGATGCATCCGGCCAGCGGCCAGCTCGCCGCCAGCTCAGCGAAGACCAGCGCTACGCACAACTGGCCGGCGAACACCAGCGGCCAGGTCCAGAAGAACGCCGGGCCGCCGAAGGAGTACCCCAGCGCGAAGAGCTGGAACACCGTGGTGAGGATCGAAACGAAGGAGAACCCCGCGGCGAACGAGGAGAAGGCGCCGAGCCTGCGGTGCAGCTCCTGCCGGTAGCCGATGCTGCGCAGGTCGTCGGCGTCCGGGCCGGCAGTCGAGTTCGTGACGTGAATTGGAATTTTCATGAAGCTGCCTTCCGTGGCAAGTGACCGGCGCGCACCAGGCAGCCGAGGGTGTCGCAGATGACCCGGGTCGCGATGAGCGCCGTGATCTCGGCGTTGTCGTAGGGCGGGGAGCACTCCACGACTTCGATTCCTGCCAGCGGACGCGCGGCGATGAGCTGGATGAACTTCAGCACCTCGCGGGGCAGGAAGCCGCCAGGCTCGGGCCATCCCGTGCCTGGGACGAATGCGGCGTCGAGGCAGTCGACGTCGAAGGACAGCCAGACGGCGTCGGTGCCGTCCCACGCGACATCCAGGGCGCGCTGCGCGGCTTCCTCGATGCCCATCTCGACGCAGTCGGTGACGGTCATGATCGTCGTGCCGCGCTCCCGGCCGACCTGAACGCCAGGCCGCGGCGCCTGCCAACCGCCGATGCCGATCTGCACCAGGTTCTGCGGCGACACGTTGGGGATGTCCGTGGCGTGAAACCACGGCGTGGTGTGCATCCGCTCGTCGAGGTCGGTTTCCTGGGTGTCGACGTGGCGGTCGAAGTGGATGATGCCGAGCTTTCCGCCAGCTAGGTGTTCCGCGACCGCGCGGGTAGTCGGGTAGCCAATGGAGTGGTCGCCACCCAGTACCACCGGAAAGGCGCCGGAGGAGAAGACGTGCCCGACCGCCTTCGAGATCTGGTCGAAGGTCTTCTCGATGTTGCCCGGAATGGTGAACACGTCGCCGAGATCGGCAATGGTGATCGACTCACGGAGATCGACGCCGAGCTCGAAGCTGTACGGCCCGTATAGCGCGGAGATCTTGCGGATGCCCTGCGGACCGAAGCGGGTTCCGGACCGATACGTGGTGCCGCCGTCGAAGGGTGCGCCGAGCACTGCCACGTCGTATTCGCCGCAGCGGCGGACGTCCTCGACATAAGGTGCCTTGAGGAAGGTGTTGATGCCAGCGAAATGCGGCAGCTCACCTCGGGAGAATGTGGGGATCCTTCGGTCGACGATCGAGTCGGCGCCTTGCAAACCGAGTTCAAGACCCCGGGCGATCTCCTGTTCCCATTTCGTCGCCGGCAGCGCTGCTTCCGCCTCGACGGCGTATCGCGCCTCCGGCCCGTAGTTGTTGTGCAGTTCCTCCACGGTGCGGCCTCCGCGTCCACGACGCCCGGCCGCGAGGCAGCCGAGCGTGGCTGACCTCCCGGGCTTCTATCCCGCCGTGGAGCGGGCAGTGCACTGCCCGCCTGCACCTCTCGGTCCAGACCCACTGCACGCAGCGACGGAACCCTAGGTGCGCCTCACCCACAAGAGTGAGTCACAACAATCAAACGACACCACTGTGACCGCCTTGTAACTACCAAGTTGCAGTCACATCTCCCGCTCGCGGATCAGGCTGTCTGCCAGGGGTCGATCACGTCGATCCCGGTGTCATGGAAGTCCTTGAGATTGCGCGTCGCCAGATCCGCGTCGTGGGTGCGGCAGATAGATGCGATCTGCGCGTCGAACCCGTCGATAGGTAGTCCGGCACGGTCACGACGGGTCACGATCAAGGGGTAGTACGCAGCCGCTGCCGCGTCGAAGGGCAAGATCTGTTCCTCGAACGCAACGAATACGTCATCGGCGGTCGCCATCAGCAGGTGTCGGCGGCGACCGGGTGGCAGCCGTTCGATGCTGTAACGGATCTCAGCGAGCGTGATCGACGTTGTGTACAACTCATTGCCGCGACGGCCCGGATCCAATCCCGAACGGCAAGAGCAGGGGACGGTTTCATGAGCTCCCGATGCGACATTCGCTCTTTCACATGATCGTCCAGGTTCCGGACACTGATGGCGGCCAGCGGGACCACCTCCTCACTGCTATCAATGCCAGCATCGCTCGGCACGCATCCTGGCACCGGACTTCAACGGCCCGCCTGATCCGCACCGCCAGCGTGATCATCGCCACCGCGCCCAGCGCTGATCCAAGTTGCGGCTACGACTTTGTCCACCGCTTCTCCCCTTCGCCAGCGGCGTGGGCGCTACCGATGACGGTGTCGTCGGATACGCCCTCGTCCCGCGGGGAGCCGCACCGGCCCATCGGTCATCACGGTCGGTGAACTGCGGTCGGGCGTGCTGAGCGCCACCGATACAACCGCCCGGGCGGCCCGGTTACGCGCGATGTAGCGTCACGGTCCAATTCCGACCAATCGAACACAGCCTCGTCAAGGACGCGGGTGACGTCGGTGACCCGGTCGCCGAGGGCAAGCAGCAACCAGCCAGGACCGTCCAGCGCTGAGCATGCCCAGCGCAATCCCGGTTCCTCCCCCGCGTCCAGCGGTGGCCCCTCGATACCCTCCCCCACCGCCGCGAGCATTCCGACGACGCGCGCGCCGCCCGCGCCAGCCGGCCCGACGAGTACTGGATCAGCACCATCCAGCAGCAGAGCGTGGTTCAGCAGCGGGGCACCATCGAAGTCGATGGCTAGCTCGCCGTAGTAACGCCCGCCAGCCTGACTTGCGCGCCCGAGCACCACCACCTCGCGCAGTGTGGCCTGCGCCCCGAGCTGTATTTCGACGGTCATCCGGCTGCGCAACTCTGCGCCGTCGCAGACCACGGTCGGTTCCGGGTGCCAGTCCAGCGCGGCACCGGCCGCTAACGCCGCAACCATCGTCCACTGCGCCGCCGCCGGATGGCCACCCGCCTGTACCACCGTGGCCGCCGCGGAACGCAGCTGCAGAGTTGCGCCAGCGCCGAGGTGGACGTCCAACGCCAGGTCGTCGCCGCCCAACGGACCCCCTGCAGCCCCCACGAGGTGCATCCGGTTGGAGCCGGTCTGGCGCAACACGACTGGGGGAGCGCAGCGCCACCGGAGGCAGGCAGCAACAGGGCCGCGTTCGACGGTGAGCTCGGCCCGGGCTCGCACGCAGCTCACGAGCTGCACAGTTGGAGGCGCAGCCACGTCACGACCGGTCCGGCGTCGGGCTGCTCGCGCAACGAAATCAGCACGGTAGGCCGATCCCCCCGGACCGCCAGTGCGTCTCGGCGCATCACGTCGAGGTCTGCGCCGACCAACGGGGCGAGATCGACCTTGTTGATCACCAGCAGATCGGATCGGGTGACCCCGGGTCCGCCCTTGCGAGGGACCTTGTCCCCACCGGCGACGTCCAGGACGAAGATCTGCGCGTCGATCAGGCCGTAACTGAAGGTGGCGGTGAGGTTGTCCCCGCCGCTTTCCACCAACACCAGATCGGGGTGGTGGCGCGCGGTGAGTTCCTCCACCGCGTCGAGGTTGGCGGTGATGTCGTCGCGGATCGCGGTATGCGGGCAGCAGCCGGTGCGCACCGCCGTGATCCGCTCGTCGGGCAGCACCCCGTGGGTGCGCAGGAAGTCGGCGTCTTCGGTGGTGTAGATGTCGTTGGTCACCACTACCAGCGACAGCTCGTCACGCAGCGTCCGGCACAGCGCCGCGACCAGCGCGGTTTTGCCGCTGCCGACTGGGCCGCCAATGCCGATCCGCAGCGCCCGGTCCTCACGATGCAAAGAGAGTCACCTCCGTGCGAGCGTGCAATTCAGCCAACACTTCAGGAAGAGGAGTACCGGTGCTGGGCAGCAGACGGGTGTCCTGCTGCGCGACGGCTTCGCGCGCCACGCGGGTCGCCGCCAGCGCCACCTTCTCGGCCGACTCGCTCGCACGCGCCTGCACAGCGGCGACCGCGATCGGGTCCAGCCCCAGCAGCCGCACCACGGCCGAGCAGGCCCCGCCGAGCAGGTGGTGAAGCGCGAGCAACGCGGCCGCTTCGGCCCCATCCCCTATGGCAGTGACCGCAGCGCCGAGCACGAGCGGGTGGTGCGGGCGGCCAGTGTGATACAACGCCTCCAGAGCAGCGAACGGCCAGACCCGGCGGGCGGTGCGCAACAGCGCCGCGCCCTGCGCCCGGGATGCCTCCCGCATGGCGGCCGACGGCGTACGGGCGCTGACCGCGGCATCCCACCGGCTCCAATCCACCGACGCGTTGTCGGCAGCCAGCACGCAGCCGGCCGCAGCGGCCGCAGCGACCACCGGGCCGGTACCCCGCAGCCGGCCCGCCAGGTAGAGGGCGAGGTCGGACTCGTCACACACCAGACCTCGCTCGACCGCTGCCTCCACCCCACCGGAGTGGGCGTGCCCGCCGGTGGGCAACCGCGAATCAGCCAGCAACAGCGACGCCAGCACCGTCATCAGAACAGGAAATAGCGTTGGGCCATCGGGAGTTCCTCCGCTGGCGCGGGTTCGACCACCTCGCCGTTGATCCGGACGGTGAACGTTTCCGGGTCCACCTCGATGCGCGGAAGCGAATCATTGTGCGGCATATCAGCTTTGCCCAACGCGCGCGTGTCGCTTACCGCCACCAGCCTGCGCCGTACCGCCAGCCGGTCGGCAAGGCCACCCGCCATCGCCGCGGGAGCCACGAAGTGCACCGACGTGGCGGCGGCAGTTGCCGGGGCAGCCCCGAACATCGGACGCGGTAGCACCGGCTGCGGGGTGGGGATGGACGCGTTGGAATCCCCCATCGCCGCCCAGGCGATCATGCCGCCCTTGACGACGATGCTCGGCCGCACCCCGAAGAACGCCGGCTGCCACAACACCAGATCGGCGAGCTTGCCCACCTCGACCGAGCCGACCTCACCGTCGAGTCCATGTGCGACGGCAGGGCAGATCGTGTACTTGGACACATATCGCCGCGCCCGCAGGTTGTCCGAGGTTTGCGGGTCCCCGGGCAGCGCCCCAACCCGGCGCTTCATCACATGCGCGGTCTGCCAGGTCCGCAGAATCACCTCGCCGACCCGACCCATGGCCTGGGAGTCCGACCCGATCATCGAGATCGCCCCGAGGTCGTGCAGCAGGTCCTCGGCCGCGATAGTGGACGGCCGGATCCGGCTCTCCGCGAACGCGAGGTCCTCCGGCACCGCCGGGTTGAGGTGGTGGCAGACCATGAGCATGTCGAGGTGCTCATCGAGGGTGTTCACGGTGTGCGGGCGGGTCGGATTGGTCGAGCTGGGCAACACGTTCGGCTGCGCTGCGACGGTGATGATGTCCGGCGCGTGGCCGCC
The DNA here is from genome assembly GCA_025937115.1 of Pseudonocardiaceae bacterium. The sequence goes on from JAICSB010000031.1 coordinate 13,417, forward strand.
ACCGGCTCCCTCGGTGTGGTAGGCGTGGATGGTTCGCCCGCCGATCGCCGCCAGGGTGTCAGCGACGTAACCGGCCTCGTTGAGGGTGTCGGTGTGGATCGCCACCTGCACGCCGGTGTCGTCGGCGACGCGCAGACAGGCGTCGATCGCAGCGGGGGTGGATCCCCAGTCCTCATGCAGCTTGAAACCGCTGACCCCGGCTGCGACCTGCTCGTACAGCGCCGGCTCCCCCACTGTACTGCCCTTACCGAGCAGTGCGATGTTCACTGGTAACTCGTCGAGGGACTCCAGCATCCGGGCCAGGTACCAGGCTCCAGGCGTCACGGTGGTCGCCTTGGTGCCCTCGGCGGGTCCGGTGCCGCCGCCGATCAGGGTAGTGACGCCCGACCCCAGCGCCTCGGGCACCTGCTGTGGGCTGATCAGATGCACATGGCAGTCCACCGCACCGGCGGTCAGGATCATCCCGTGGCCGGCGATCACCTCGGTGCCCGGGCCGATGACCAGCGCGGAATGCACCCCGTCCATGATGTCCGGGTTCCCGGCCTTGCCCAGACCGACGATCCGGCCGTCTCGCACCCCGATGTCAGCCTTGACCACCCCCCAGTGGTCCAGCACCACCGCGCCGGTGATCACCAGGTCCGGTGCACCGTCCGCTCGCGACGCCCGGGCCTGGCCCATCGACTCCCGGATCACCTTGCCCCCACCGAAGACCGCCTCGTCACCACCGTGCGGCCCGCGGCAGCGGTCCTCGGTGACCTCCACGATCAGATTGGTGTCGGCTAGTCGTATCCGGTCGCCCTCGGTGGGGCCGTAGAGCGCGGCGTAGCGGCTGCGTTCGACCGTCCACCGGCCTGCGCTGACGGTTCCTCGAGCTGCCGCGCCGGGATCGGACGCATCCAGGCGCAGGCCAGGCACAGTGCGGGTGCCGCCCAGCGGCACAACCCGCACCACCCGTTCGAGGCCGGGTTCAAAGCGCACCGATGTACCGGCCGGCACCGCCAACCGCATTCCGGTGGCGGCTGCGCGGTCCATTTCCAGCGCCGGGTTCGCCGCGGCGAGGTGGTAGTGCGACCCGACTTGAATGGGCCGGTCGCCGGTGTTCAGCACCACAAGTTCACTGCCGGCCTGCGGCCCCAGCACGACCGATTCATCGGCGAGCAGCAGTTCGCCGGGTAGCTCGGTCACTGAATTGGCCGGTGCACGGTGACGAGCTTCGTGCCGTCCGGGAAGGTCGCCTCGACCTGCACCGAAGAGATCATCTCCGGCACACCGTCCATGACGTCGGCCCGGCTGAGCACCCGCTGGCCTTCTGCCATCAGATCGGCGACGCTACGCCCGTCGCGCGCTCGCTCCAACACCCACGACGTGATCAACGCGACGGCCTCGGGGTAGTTGAGTCGCAATCCTCTGGCCCGGCGTTCCCTGGCCAGCTGGCCTGCCACGTGGACGAGAAGCTTCTCCTGCTCATGCGGGGACAGCAGCATGCCGGCCTTCCTCACCCGCTCTGCGGCGATCAAGGAGTATGGGTCATCAAGTATGACTGTCACATCGCTTCGGCGGGTTGTAGGACAGCTGAGCTGCCACCCACCCGAGGCTGCGGAACGACCGGCGTGACTGCCTTCTTGACCTCGTCCATTGCGGGTCGGGCAGCGGGGTGCTCGACCAGGGCGAGTACCCGGGAGGCCATGAACCGAGCGGTGCGTACCGGCGTGCCGCCACGGGTGACCTCGGTAACCTCCACGATGCCGCGGCCATGAGTGATCTCCACCCGCCGGCCATTGCGGGTGGCTTCGATTTCGTAGGTCCGAGTGGTGCCGCCGGCGTCGATGACAATCTCGGTCCGGTCACCCTTCATGGCTTGCCATCCTTATCGTTGCCGGGCGAAGCGGGGTCCGGGCCGAGTGTGCTGGTCGCCTCTCGGCGAAGGGCACACCGCAGCTTCAGCCGAACGATCGTGTACAACTACCCATCAACCCCGATCATTCCAGGCCACGGGGCTACGCCGGGAAAGGACTGTCGCAGCGTGCAGACGTGCTCCACACCTCCCCGTGGGACAGGAGAGGCTGATGAGACGAACCCCTGGTGACGTCGGCTCAGAGATTTCAGATGGCCATGGCGGCGCGGACATCGGCGTGGGCGTCGGCGCCGCCGGCGCCGGTAGAGGTGATCCGGCCGGCTTCCATGACGTAGTAACGGCTCGCCGCGGCGAGGGCGAATCCCACGTGCTGTTCGACCAGCAGGATTGACAGACCCCCGCGGGAGGTCAACGACAGGATCGTCTGCTCGATCTCCGCCACCACGGACGGCTGGATGCCCTCAGTCGGTTCATCCA
>JAICSB010000242.1 GCA_025937115.1 Pseudonocardiaceae bacterium
ACGTGCGCCACGGCGGTAAAACCGTCAGCCGAGAACAACCGCTGCCAGAACGAGCCCTTGGTCTGGATGGACATGTCCATCGCAGCGTGGCCCTCCATGGAGCCCGCTAAACCCTTGTCGGCCTGCTCGCGCGCCTTCTCGATCAGTCGTTGGCGGACGAACAGCCGAAACAACACGGCGACTAGCACGATCATGATGGGGCCGCCCAGAAACTCGGCCGCGGTGAACTGCCAACCCATCAGCAGAGCCAGGAGCACGCCCAGTTCAATCACCAGGTTGGTGGAACCGATCTCGAAGGCCATCGCCGCGACGAAGTTCGCGCCCTTACGGAACAACGACCGCGCCAACGCTACCGCCGCGTAGGAGCACGACGAGGACGCCGCTCCCAGCGCGGCGGCAGTCACGAGGGTCCGGGGACGGTCGTCACCGAGTAGGCGCACGATCGTCGACTTCGGCACCACCGCCTGTACTACCGCGGATAGCGCGAACCCGAGGATCAACGCCCACAAGATCTCCCAGGTCATGGAGCCCGCCAGAGCCAACGCATGGACGATCGCGCTCATGGCGACCTGCGATGGCGCAGCAGCACATGCCAGACGATCAAGAAAATGACGAATAAGCCCAAGGCGGCGAGGGCATAGCGCTGGTAGCGGCTGATCTGGTCATAGATCGCGCCGAGGTGAGCGCCTGCCAGGCCGCCGAGGCTGGCCCAGATTCCGACCCACAACGCGGCACCAAGAACGTTGAACGCGAGGAACCGCCGCCAGCGCATCCCTGTGGTGCCGGCGATGATCCCGTTTGCCTGCCGCAGGCCTTCGACGAACCGCGCGATGGTCACGACCTTGCCGCCGTGTCGACTGAAGAACCGCTCCGCGGTATCCAATCGCTGTGGGGTAATCAGTAGGTAGCGGCCGAATCGCTCCACCAACCGCCGCCCGCCGAAACGGCCGATGGCATAGCCGATGTTGTCACCGAAGACGGCTGCGGCCACCGCGATCAGCACCACGACGATAATGCTGAGCCGCCCGGCCCCGGCGTAGACCGCGGCCGCGATCAGCACGGTTTCACCCGGGACTGGTACCCCGAAGTCCTCCAGCATGATCAGCCCCGCGACCGCCAGGTACCCGTAGTGGTCCAGCACCGGCGCCAGAGTGCCCAGCGCGCCGGGCAACGGTGGCGGGGTGCTCATAACCTCAGGCTGCCACCGGGCTGTCCACACCGCGCCCTCTTACGCGGCGCCGAGCATGCCATGCGGGTCGAGGACGAATTTCTTCGGAACACCGGAGTCGAACTCTGCGTAGCCGTCTGGGGCGGCGTCCAGCGAGATGACGGTGGCGTTGACGTTGCGAGCGATCTGTACCCGATCGTGCAGGATCGCCGTCATCAGTGCCCGGTTGTAGCGCAGCACCGGGCACTGCCCGGTGGCGAAGGAATTCGATTTCGCCCAGCCCAAGCCCAACCGCAGCGACAGCGATCCAAGCCGGGCGTTGGGGTCGCTGGCCCCGGGGTCCTCGGTCACGTACAACCCGGGGATGCCGATCCCCCCACCAGCGCGGGTGATCTCCATCGACGCGTTGAGCACGGTCGCCGGAGCCTCCTGCTGCCCGTCTTTGGTGTGGCCCTTGGCTTCGAATCCGACACAGTCGACCGCGGCGTCCACCTCAGGCACCCCGAGGATCTGGTCGATCTGGTCGGGTAGCGGCCCGGCCGAGGGGTCGACGGTCTCGCAGCCGAAGCTGCGGGCATGCGCGAGCCGCTCGGCGTTGAAGTCCCCGACGATCACCGCCGCGGCGCCGAGCAGGAACGCCGACGTCGCCGCGGCCAGACCGACCGGGCCTGCGCCGGCGATGTAGACCGTCGATCCAGTGCCAACCCCAGCGGTGACGCAGCCGTGATAACCGGTCGGGAAAATGTCGGTGAGCATGGTCAGATCCCGGATCTTGTCCAGCGCCTGGCCCCGGTCCGGGAAGCGCAGCGCGGTCCAGTCCGCGTAGGGCACCATCACATACTCGGCCTGACCGCCGGGCCAGCCGCCCATGTCGACGTAGCCGTAGGCCCCGCCGGGGCGCTCGGGATTGACATTCAGACACACCCCGGTGTTGCTCTCCCGGCAATTGCGGCACCGGCCGCAGGAGACGTTGAACGGCACCGACACGATGTCCCCGACCGCCAGGTTCTCCACGTCGGGGCCCGTCTCCACCACTTCACCGGTGATCTCATGACCTAAGATCAACCCCATCGGTGCGGTGGTGCGCCCGCGGACCATGTGCTGGTCACTGCCACAGATGTTGCTGGCGACGACCTTGAGGATCACGCCGTGCGGGCATTTGCGGTTCTCGTTGCCCGGCGGCACCCCAGGGCCGGGTTTGAGCACCAGCTCCGGGTAGTCGACCGACTCCACAGAGACCTTCCCCGGTCCCTGGTACACCACTGCTCGGTTGCCTGCCACGATCCTTGCCTCCTGGGTTTGCCTCATCCGAGGGCCTGCATGGCTTTCCACGCCGGTTCGCCGCTGCGACCGACGCTGCTCCCCGCTAGCTTCGCGCCGCGGCCGCTTGGCGTCTTCGCGGCCAGCACCCCCTTCGTGCTCACAGCTGGCTGGTAATTCTCGGTACCCCCTAACTGGAATGGGGCGACTGGCTAGCGCTGTTCGACGCCTGGGCACGTTCCAGCTAGCAGGACTCTCGCATTGCGACTAGCCGGTGTTTCAGTTTATGGCTGCCCTCAATGACGGCGCCGCGGGTCGAGGCGATTGTTGCTCGTACCGACGTTCCGGTCACGGCGAGCCGGGCGGCTCGCTGGCAGCGGACATCAGCATTGGATCGCCGAATCCGGAATTGAGGCGGGGAGGACATGTCACTATCAACACCTGAGCGCCGTTGCGTGCCCCGGCAAAGGGACTGGTTGACAGGCTCCAAGAGAGCGCCGAAGTGAGGGGGCCCTCGATTGCCGGCTCCGCGACCGCGCAGATCGCCCCGCCGTTCGGTGCCGCAGCCGCGGAGCCGTCGATACCGTCGCCGCGACTCAAGCGCGACGAATACGCGCATCTGATTGCGTTGCAGCGCCGATATGCTGAGCTGGCCGCCGACGATCCGGACCGGCGGTGGCGGCGGGAGCAGCTGATCAGTGGCTATCTTCCGGTCGCCGAGCACATAGCCTGCCGCTTCGCCGGTCGCGGTGAGCCGCTGGATGACCTGCTTCAGGTGGCCACAGTCGGTCTGATCAATGCGGTGGACCGCTTCGAACCTGCCCGTGGCTCCAACTTCTTGTCTTTCGCGGTTCCGACGATTACCGGCGAGGTCCGCCGGTACTTCCGCGACCACGGCTGGTCCACGCGGGTGCCGCGCCGGCTCAAGGACCTGAACCTCGCCAGCCGGCGCACCTTGGCAGAGTTGTCCCAACAGTTGGGGCGTGCTCCGCGGCCTAGCGAGATCGCCGACCGGCTGGGCGTACCGCTCTCGGAGGTGATCGAAGGGTTGCATGCCGGGAAGGCGTATCGCGGCTCGTCGCTGGATGAGATGCTCGGCTGCCGGGAGGGCAGCGCGACGCTGGCCGAGTTCGTTAATGCCTTGGATGCGCAGCTGGCTCGGATTGACCATCGCGAGACGTTGCGTCCGGTGCTGGCCGAACTCACGCCCCGCGACCGCACCATCCTCATGTTGCGGTTTTTCCACCAACTGACCCAGCGTCAAATCGCCGAGCAGGTCGGTATCTCACAGATGCACGTCTCGCGCGTGCTCCGCCGAACCCTGACAGTGCTCCGCAACCGCATCAGCAGCTCAGGATGATCACCCGAACGCTGCCGTGCCAGGGCCTTGGTGGGAGGAGTCGACTCGCTCCATCGGGCGGCGTGCGAAGGCCGGGGCGTGCTCGGGCCGGAAGCCGAGGCCGAGCAACCGGGCCGGGATGTATGACAGCTGCGGGAACCGCGCGAACAGTTTGATCATCGCCGGGGGCGGGCCGTTGCGCTTGCCTGCCATCACTGGGCGCATCACAGCGCGGTGCAGCATCCGCTGCAGGCCCTGTACCAGCATCGTGGGTAGCAGGCGGCGCGACTGGATTGTCGCCAGGTCCGCCGGGGTCGGCCGGCCATGGAGAAGCGGCTGTGCCAGCAACGTCGCAGCGGCGACGGCGTCCTGCACGGCCAGGTTGATGCCCACCCCGCCGACCGGCGACATGGCGTGCGCCGCGTCGCCGATGCACAGTAGGCCGTCGATGTGCCACTCGCTTAGCAGGTTCAGCCGCGTGTCGAGGAACTTGACGTCATCCATCGTCTCCAGCTCGTGCACCCGGTCGGCGAACTCGGGACAGACTTCGGTGACGTTGGCGCGGAACGCCTCGATGCCGTCCTTGCGGAAGTCGGCGCCCTTCGGTGCGAGGTAGGCGATCTGGAAGTAGCCAGTGCGCGGCAGAGGCACGGCGAACCGGCGGTTGCGCAGCCGCGGGGTGAGCATGCCTTGGCCTTCGTCGTCGTGGCGGGAAAGGCGGAACCACCAGACGTCGAACGGGCAGTCGTACTCCTTGGGCTCCAAACCCGCCTCGCGTCGGGCCAGTGACCAGCGGCCGTCGGCCGCGATGACGAGGTCCGCGCGGAGCTCGCCCTCGGTGCCCTCGGCTGTCTTGTAGCAGATCCCGGCGACCCGGCCGGCTTCGCGGATCAGGCCGGTCATCTCGGTCTCCATCCGCAGCGTGAACGTTTTTTCTTCCGCGGCGCTGTCGGCGAGCAGGTTGAGGAAGTCCCATTGCGGCACCATTGCGATGTACGGGTGCGGCACATTCAGCCGGGTCATGTCGGCCAGCTTCATCATGCCGCCGTCCTCGGTGGGAAACCCGGCCGCGGTGATCTCGCTGTGCGGCACGGCGTCGAACTTCTTGCCCAGCCCCAGCTCGTCGAGCAGGGTCAGCGTCGACGGGTGCACCGTGTCGCCGCGGAAGTCTCGCAGGAAGTCGGGGTGCTTCTCCAGCACCGTCACCTCGACCCCGGCCCTGGCCAGCAGCAGCCCTGCGACCATGCCGGCCGGGCCGCCACCGACGACCACGCAACCCGTGCGCTCGGTCATCTCGATCATCCCTTTTTCATCGCTCGTTGAATATCTTGAGGATGCGCCTAGATCGGCCGTGCGTCAAGTACCGTGACGACGGATACGCTGATCAGGCTACGAGTGAGACATCCGCGGTTCGCGTGCAGCCGCTGTGCCCGCTAGCACGATCAGGTAGTCACTGGTAGCCGCCGTGGTCGCCCGGAGGACATTTGCGCCACAGATCGCAGCTCTGGCGTTCCCGAACTAAACAGCAGTGCTGACCTACGCAGCCCGGACAGCACTGTTGTGTAGTTCGGGGGCCTGAGAGCTCCAAGCTCGGGGCACTGGGACCTGTCCATGGGCGGAGCGCGCCTGTGGTCGGCAGGTTAGACGCGCGGTCACGGGCACAGCTCGAAGCGCTCCCCGTCGAGCGCACGAAGCGCGTGGAAGTGTCGATGATCGAGAGTCAGGATCCGGTGGGTGCGGTAACGGTGTTCACGGCTCCCGATGAGGCTCTACCGTAAGCACCGTGCGGGCTAGGTGCGCTCTACCGTGGACATCGACGGCTCCACGAAGCCCCGGTTCGATGTGGCGCACAACGTTCCCGGCAGGCGGTGCCGCTGTGAGAGGTATCTGATGACCGACGTCAAGCACTACCTGGTCGGGGAGCACGTCGAGGATTTCAATTCTGGGTTGATCAGCCGGCGGGAGCTGCTCCGTC
>JAICSB010000782.1 GCA_025937115.1 Pseudonocardiaceae bacterium
CCGTAGTGGCACAGCCAGTCGATGCCGTGATGCGCGGTGAGGTATTTGAACACGTTCTCGATGCGCCACCGGCAGCGCAGCCAGGCCAGCAGCGCCGCCGCCGGGGCGGTCAGATCGCTGGTGAGGACTTGGAGCACCGGCTGGTCATGCTCGTAGAGGGTGAGCTGCCGGGATGGGCCGTAGTCGTTGATGGTGACCATCTCATCGGCCAGGGTCACGTGCTCGGCGCGGCCCGCGGTGTCGACGCGCCAGTACCGGCGCGGCGCGGTGGTGGTATCGACGAGTGTGCCGCGCCGGTAGGTGATCCAGTCCACGCCCGCGTCGCGGCAGTGGCGAAACACTGAGGCGTAGGCTCCGCCGCGGTCGAACCCGAGCATGATCTTCGCGTCGCCGGTGACCGTGCGCAGCTCGGCCAGCGCGGCGGGCAGGGTCTTGGTCAACCCCGAGGGCGGCCCGGACACGAAACACACCGCGCGGCCGTGGTAGTCGGTGACCACGGTGTCGGCCAGCCCTTTCTGGGCGTGGCGGCGTTTGGTGTTGTAGCCCTTGCCCACCGGTTTAGCACCCTCATAAGGCACGAAATGGTCATCGACGAAGTACAGGCCCAACAGCGGCGCCTCCGCGGCGATCATCGCGGTAGCCAGGTCGGCTTGAAGCCGCAGCGGATCACAGGTCTTGGCCAGCTCACCCAGCCGGGGCCGCAGGGTCCGCAGCTCCGGCAGCCACTCCAGCCCGGCCAGCGGCCCCACCTGGTCACGGACCAGGTGCTTGGTGGCCTCCACCGACCCCACACCCAGCGCGAACGCCACCGTGGTCGCGGTCAGCAACGCCACATCATCAAACCGCCGCGACCGAGCAGACACCGGGCCCGCACCGGCCAGCGGGGCGAACACCGCCTGCGCCCCGACCCGATCGAAGAACGCGTGCAACAGCATCGCGCCCGCATACCGGCTGTCCACCCTGCCCTGCCCCAACCGCGCCGACCCCACCACCGGTCCGCCCGGCGCATCCTCGTGCCCAGCGACAACCGGCTCAGCCGGCGCATCTGCGGGCACGGACACCACCGACTCGGGGTCCAAAACGACCAGCTCGGTGTCGGGCAGCTCGGTGTCGGGCAGCTCATCCTGCACCGGCTCGGGCATCCGACGACCGCCCACCAGCCGGCTGATCATGGTGTCGGACACCCGCAGCCGCCGCGCGATCTCCTGGCCAGTCACGCCCTGCTCGGCCCACCGGCGCGCCTGCGCCAGCTGCGCCGAGGTCAACTTCGCCGGCCGGCCCATCGACTTGACCAGCCCGTTCGAGCCCTGCTCACGGGCGGTCTTGCGCAGCGTCGACAGATAGTTCGGGTGCACCCCGAACACCTCGGCCACCGACTTGACCGCGTGCCCGGCCTCGGTCAGCGCCACCATCGCCAACCTGCGCATCCCGATATCGCCGACCGCGAACCGGAACAGCACCCACCGCCCCGCCAGCACCACCACCTCGCCCTCATGGGTCAACAACCGCAACGACCCGGGCTCGGGCATC
>JAICSB010000144.1 GCA_025937115.1 Pseudonocardiaceae bacterium
TCACAGACTTCTCGGCACCACACCGGAGCTTCGTTGCTGGTTCATCCTGTCATCGCCGAGTCGTACGCGACAGCGCTTGGCGACGCGGCGTCGGGCGATTCGCGTGACCCCGACCTGCCTTCGGCTGCGCTGGGAAGCGTTGACCTGCTGCAACGCTTTGCTGTTGTCTCTGATGGGCGGTCGGATCAGGGCCGAGATCACCCGGTCGCGGTGGTGCTCACCCTGTGCGCGGCCGCAGTGTTGGCCGGCATGCGATCGTTCACCGCGATCGCCGGGTGGGTCGCCGACGTGCTCACCGAACTGCTTGCCCAGCTCCATGACCGAACCCCCGGATGCCCGTCGACGACGACGTTCCCGTCGAAGACCACGCTGTGGCGGGTGCTCACCGGGGCCGACGCGACCGCGGTGGACGCTGCGGTCGGCGCCTGGCTGAGCGCGCAGGCCACCGCCCGGCAGACCACCACCGATCACCTCACCGAGGGTGAGCAGCGCAGTGAGTCGGCGGAGTCGGCGCTGGTCGCGGTCGCGGTGGACGGCAAGACCGTACGCGGAGCCATCGATTCCCAAGGCAATCAGGTGCACTTGCTGGCCGCAGCTACCCACGGCGAGCAGCTGGTCCTGGGCCAGGTCGCCGTCGGCGCGAAGAGCAACGAGATCCCCATGTTCGCCCCGCTGCTCGACGGCCTCATCACCGCCGGCGTGGACCTGCGCGGGCTGGTCATCACCGCCGACGCCCTGCACAGCCAGCGCGCCCACGCCGAGTACCTGCACTCCATCGGCGCCGAGTTCGTGCTTACCGTCAAGGGAAACCAGCCCCGGCTCTTCGCCGCCCTCGACGCGCTGCCGTGGGCGCAGACCCCGATCGCCGCCCGTGACATCGACACCAGCCACGGCCGGGTCACCACCCGCACCATCCAGGTCCTGCCCGCACCAGCGGAACTACCATTCCCGCACGTCAACCAGGTCTGGCTGATCGAACGCTACGTCACCGACCCCGACGGCACGCCGCGATCCGCAGTCGCCGCTCTCGGCGTGACCAGCCTGCCCACCGCACGCGCCACCCCCACCGACATCGCCACCCTCGTGCGCAAGCACTGGGGCATCGAGTCGCTGCACTGGCTACGCGACACCGTCTACCGCGAGGACAACTCCACCGCCCGCACCGGCTCAGGCCCCCGAGTCATGGCCGCCCTGCGCATTCTCTGAACTTGATCTTTATTGGTCGGTGGTCGACTGCTGGCCGTTCAGCGACTGCGCGCGTGGGTGGGGATGCCCAGCGCGACGGTGTTCTGGTTACGGGTGCGTCGTCGGATCTGGGCGAGTTTGTCCTCGGCGCCGGCGAGGCTGATCTTCAGTCCTTCGACCTCGCCGAGCCAGCCTTCGCGTTCGGCTTCGGCGATGCGGGCGGTGAGGTTGTCGCGGATCTCGGTGAGTCGGTCATGTTGGGCGGGGTCGGGCCAGAGCATCGAGCAGCGGATGCAGGCATGTTCGTGGATGCAGGCTGCGCCGAATGCCCGGCCGCAGGTCCCGGTGGAGACCTTCCGGCGTTCGAAGTGACCGAGGAACTCGGTCCATTCCTCGTCGGTGGGGACGCGGTACTCCTCGCTCGGTCGTAGTGCTCGTCGTCGGGCCAGGAACGCCAGGTGGGCTTGGATGGCCTCCTCGGGATAGACGGCCTTGTAGCCGAGGGTGACGTTGATGTCCTGGTGGCCGGCGATGATCTGCGCGATGTGCGGGGGGAGACCGGACATGATGGCGTCGGTGATGAAGATCCGGCGGAAGTCGTGTGGGGTGAAGCGCAGCAGGCCACCGGTCGTGGGATCGGTCAGGGGGCTGTGGGCGAGGGCGGCGTTGAGTATGTTGCGGATCGCGCCCGAACATATTCTGCGGTGCTCGGTCCCGAGTCTGCGCTGGAACAGCCAAGGGGCCGGGGCGAGCCAGACGCACTCGGTTCGGTCATAGGCGGGAATGACGGGGACCGCCGCGGTGCCGCCGCGGACGCGGCTGATGATGGCCGACAGCACGTCGGCGAGCTCGGGGCTGACCACCAGGAGCCGCTCGGAGTCGGTCTTGGACGGCGTGATCTGGAGCAGCGGGATGAGTTCGCCGGTGCTGGGCAGGCGGTATTGGACGAGGCTGTGGTGAGTGATCTCCAGCAGTTCCTCGATCCGGACCCCGGTGGTTCGCAGGACCTCGACCGTGGCCCAGGCCCAGAACGCGAGGTCCTCCTCCATCGCCAGATCGCGCCGCTTGCCGGTGGCGGGGTCGTCGACCCAGACCCTGCCGGTGGGGTTCTTGGTGACGGCACGGGTGAGGGTCTGCTCGGCGACGGTGAAGCACTCTCCGGGACTGGCTCGGCGGGCGGCCAGCAGGAGCGCCTCAGTGGTCTTGCGCCGCTCGTCGACGGCGCGCACCAGGACCGGGAGGACGGGCAGCCTCTGGCGGGTGCGCGCGTCCATGCGCGACTTGCGATGCCTGGCGGCCTTGCGCTGGTTGATCTCCTCCTCGCCGACGGGGCAGGGAGCGACCCACTGTCCCCAGCGGGCGGGGTCCTCGAGCGCCCACTGGGCCAGGTCCAGGTAGAACGCCCGAACCGGTGTCAGGCACTGGCGGTAGCCGATCCGGTCCACGGTGATGGCGGTCTTCTCGCCGGTGGTGGTGGTGGTCGTCTTCTGCCGGGTGCGCAGTCGTTGCTTCCACGCGGCGGCGACCTCGGGTGTCAGGTGGAGGCTGTTGATGCCGGGATGGTGGCGTTCCAGGTCTTTCCAGAACACGTTTCCCAGGTCTGCGGCGAGGCTGCGCAAGCTGCTGTAGTCCAACCTCGGGTGGCGTTCGGCCAGATAATCCACCAGCAGGTCACGAATCGGTTGGCAGGCCAGGGCGAACCGGTCGATGAGCTCGGCGGGAGTGCGCTGACCGGTGCTGCGCAGCTCCTCCAGTCGTGCCGGCGCATCCGGCCCCAGGATCCCCGACTGGTGCAACGCCCGATAGAACGCGACGCCGTGAGCCATCGGCTTGCGGTGGGCCGCGGACTCGGCGTCGAGCAACTCCAGGACATCCCCGACGGTGACGTCGGCGATCATGCCGCCGTGGGCGCCGAGGCCGACCGCGGCACGGTGCAGCGTGTGCCGTCCCGCTGCGGCGGGGAGGTGCCGGTCCAGATCGCACACCTGCCGCAACCGGACGAATCCCGCGGCGTCACGAGTTTGGGCCATGCCGCGGGCCAGCGCCCCGCCGCGAGGCACCGCGCGGACGAACCATGCGATGCTGGGCCGCAGAACATCGGCGCAGACCGCAACCGTCAACGCTGCGCCCAACGGGCCGGTCAGGCCCTCCGTCCGGCCGGTCGCGCGCAGCCACTGCGCGGGGATCCGGCGCCAGTCCGCGCCCGCGGGGTCGGCACCACTGGCAAGCCAGCGGTCCTGCCAGCTCGCTCCCGGCTGTGCGCCCAGCCAGTCCAGCAGCGCCACCAGCCCGCGACGGCGCTCCTTCTGCGCCCCGGCAGAGTCAAGGAGGAACGGTGCGCGGGTCAGCCGGTCGAACACCTGCTCATGGCCCTGTCTCGTGGCCGGCCAGCCAGCGGCCCGTGGGCGGCCCGGGAACCGGGCGCTGATCAGGGTGGGCACCACCGACGGCGCCGGGCTACGGTGGTCGGGCACGTCGGTGTCCCGCTCGACGTCGGTGATCACGACGGCCGGTTCCCAAACAGCACGTCCAACGACTCTGGCCGGTAGCCAGGCGCAACGACAGGGTGCGCTCGCGCGACGGCCTGCCGAGTCTGCTCGCTGTGATGGGCCAGCACCCGGCGGACCATGTCTTCCTTGCGTGGAGTCAGATAAAGCTGCGTCGTGGTCAGCGCCGCGTGCCCGAGGACGAACTGCACGTCTGTAAGCGGCAGACCCGGGTCCTCGGCCATCCGGTAGGCGGCGGTATGACGCAGCGAATGCAGCGTCGCGCTCGTGCCGACGTGGGCGTTGACCCGCTCGAACATGCGATGCACCGCGTGATAGGTCAACGGACGCGCCGGGCGGCGTCGTGTCCACCACAGTGGGCGGGTGCGCCCACGGGGGATCTGGTGCGCCATCTCGACCTGGTAGAGCCGAAGCCAAACGAACGCGTCGGTCGACGCCGGGAGTTCCTGGATCTCGCGGCTGCCCTTGCGGACCACCGTGATCAGCCCTCGGCCGGGGTCGACGCCGCCCTGGGTGGTCGACAGCAGCTCCGAGGCCCGCGCCCCGGTGGAGACGTAGAAGGCGACCATCGCCCGGTCGCGGTGCGAGGGCAGCCCCGCGAAGATCTCGTTGAACTCCTCGTCCGGGACGCTGCGCGGCACCCGGCTGGGCACCGTCGGCCGGTAGAGACCGGTCCGCTCATTGCGGTGCGGATCCATCGGGTTGCGGTGCGCGTGCGCGCGGCGGCCCCGCCGGGCCCGATCCAGCGGGAACGGGTTGAGGATCGGCCCGGTGCCCGCGTCGAGATGGAAGTCGTAGAAGCTGCGCAGCACCGTTTCGCTGTGCGCGCGCACCGACGCCGCATACGGCCGGTGAATACCACCCGGTCGACCACTCGTGGTGGTCCCCGGTTCACCCTGGTGACGCCAATGCGGTCGCACCGGCTGGCCCGCGACCTGCAGCCAGCGGCAGAAGTCCCTGGCCTCGACACGCGTCGCCCGGTCCCAGCACATGTCGATGGCCCACAAGAACCGGAACCACCGCAACAGGTCCAGGCAGTACGAGCGAGCCGTCGCCGCCGACCGGCCAGCGGCCTGCAAGTCCCGCAGATACGTGGCGACCGACTCGACCACTACTCCGTCGACGTCGACGAACCGGTAGGGCTCCCAGAGATCATCAGTGCTGACGACACGACCAGCCTGCGGCACGACCAGGGCCGCCAGATCCCTCGTTGACTCTCGCATGCCCGAACCAACGACGCACCGAACTATAGGTCACTGACCAGCAGAAACAGCATCCGTAGTTCAGTCAACAGATAACCTCGCCATCAGCGCCTTGCACCTACTCGGCCGACGCGACATCACCGAAGCCACCCGATGGGCCACCCGCGCCATGGACCGACCATTTAAGATCCTCAAACTCATATCATGATCTTGGAACGCCCGTGACCCGGGCACGCCCAGCGGTTCTTATCCGCCTTCAGCGGGATATCACCACACTTCCGGCCTGGCCGCCACCGACTCGACGCCGAGGAATACCGACGCGAAATGGCCGACCGATTCACCACCTGGAACCAGGTCACCGGCACGGCCACAGCCGCCTGACACAGGCCCTGCAGACCGGACCCGACCAATCCAACCATGCCCGTACCGCCAGACAACTTCAGCAAGTTGACGGTGCCATCGCATCCTCGGCCTGTAGACCGGGGAAGCGAGAAGCCCTGAACAGGCAGCTCACCGACAGCGAAGAGCAGTGGCTGCGCGTCCGGAATCACCTTCGCGATCACCGGTACGAACTTGCCGTCTCGGCGGCCCGCCACTATCCGGAGTCAGCCGCGGTCGAGGAAACACCGTTACTCAGCACGCCAATGTGGCTGCCGCAGGCACCGATCCCGCTCGATGACATCGAGTTGCGGTACCTGCCCGACGCGGCATTCGGCGGATTCACTGGCACCGAGCCGGTCGTCCAGCGACTGCTGCCGGTACGGGCCGATGGCACGAGGTATCGCACCTACTCCGACACCGTTGCCGCACTCGCTGCGCCCGGCATCTTCGAGAACCGATCCACGTATCGCCTCCTGCGCGCAGACCTGCACTCAAACCCGCACATGGTTTTCGGCCGCGGTGCCTACTTCGATGGCATCGACGTGGGCGACGCCGCCGCGCACGAGTTCACCGCAGCGACACTCGGCGACATCACCACACACGATTTCCGTACCGCGATCGGCCAGCCCTGCGACCCGGTCCGCCGCCCCGTGAACGTCGCCCTCAGCACGCTCACCCTGCGACACGACCGAACTACAGGCGCGGCGACGTTCCCGCTGCACCGCCGCGACGGCGCCGTAGTCGGCCACGCCGGGGGCATGTATCAGGTCCTACCGGTTGGCGTCTTTCAGCCGAGCGGCGAACAACCGTGGAACGTCGAGAACGACTTCTCTTTATGGCGCTGCATCGTCCGCGAACTCGCCGAGGAACTGCGCGGGGAAGCCGAAGACCACGAGACCCACCGCGGGCCGATCGACTACGACGCCTGGCCGTTCGCCCATCAACTGACCCGAGCACTTGAGACCGGAGAGGTCCGCGCGTTCTGCGTCGGTATCGGGGTCGATCCCCTCACCTACGCCACTGACATCCTGACCGTCGTCACCATTGACGCACGGCTGTATGACGAGCTATTCGGCAAGGTTGCCGCCTCAAACGTGGAGGGGTCGATCCTTCCCGCTGTGCCATTCACCGCGGAGACCGTTGAGCGGTACGCGAGTAATGAGCCCACCCAAGCCGCGGGTGCCGGCCTTCTGCGCCTCGCCTGGCGGCACCGTCCGATCCTGCTCGGCTGAGTTCGTGTCACAAGGACGGCTTGTACAGCTACCGCTTGTTAGCCCGCAGCCACCCTTAACCGCGACGCTCCTCGCATGCCCGGCCGGACCAGCCGACCAGGCCCGCGACCGCAGGGAGGTGCTCAGTCGTGACCACCGACTCCGAGCGCCCCCGGCTGCGCGAGCTGCGCACCGAACTCGGCTGGACGCAGCAGGAGATGGCCGACCGGATCGCGCACCTGGCGTGGATGCAGCACCGTGAGCACGCCGCGGTCAACGCGGACATGGTGGCCAAGTGGGAACGCGGCGTGAAGGGTGTCAGCCCCCGGTACCGCGAACTGCTGTGCCACCTGTTCGGAGTGACACCCGATCAGCTCGGTCTGAAGAACACACCCCCGGTCGCCACCGGAGGGGCCCGGCCGCTGGCCGATGATCAGTCGCTGCTGGCGATGTCGGACCACGCCGCTGGGCTGCTTGACCAGCTCGGCGCCGCAGGGACCGCGCTCGCCCCGCACATGCTGCACGCCTGGAAGGATGCGGTCACTACTCGCCGTACCATGTTCGGGCTGCTCGACCCGAGCGCCACGGACCCTGTCGGCCACGCCCGCGCCGCGACGGCCACCGTGGCGGACCTGGAACAGCTCGCCGAGCGCTACCACGCCCTGTACGACACCGCCGATCCCTCGGCCCTGCTCACCTCCGTGGCCGCGCACGTGCGCATGGTGCAGGACGCTCTGCGCCGGGAACCGGCGGTCGACGAGCGACGTCGGCTGCTGCGCAACCTGGCCGAGGTCGCGATCCTCGCTGGCCAACTTGCGGCCGATGACCTCGGCAACGCCATGTCGGGCCGCGCCTACTACAGCCTCGCCCTCGACAGCGCCAGCGAAGTAGCAGACGATCAGCTCACCGCAATCGCCCACGGACACGCCGCCCAACTCACTGCCACCGAAGGCCTGACTACTGCCGCGCTGGATCACCTCTCCGCAGCGACCGAGCAGGCCCGGTCTACTCCAACCGTAGCTTCCTGGCTGGCCACCATCGAGGCCACCCTCCATGCTGACCGGGGCGATCACGCCGCCGCGCGCGACGCTCTCGACCGCGCGCAAACCGCCGTCAACCAGTCCGCCGGTCGCACCTCCCCCGCGTCGGTTCGCCAACACAGCACCA
>JAICSB010000096.1 GCA_025937115.1 Pseudonocardiaceae bacterium
CACTAGTTAAACGCTCAGCGATAAACTGCAACTCTAGGTCACGTCCCGTGAGCGTCCACGGATCCGTCCTCATAGCTGCCCCGACCAACGCGCTCGGTACCTCGCGCTGGTCGGAGGCACAGTGGATGGCATGGTGCGAACTTCCGACCGCCCCCAGCCCCTCTGATACATTGGCTACGCCCCCCCGCGTCGCGCCAATAGCTGACCAACTACCCCATGGGTCAGCATATGCTAACGGTGACGAAATCGCCATGGGCGACACGTCAAGTAATGTGGATATTAGCGCGAGTATGGATCGCGAGATCCGTGCTCGGTAACCGTGTGTGCTCATTCGGTGACAGTGCGTTCAGGTGCATTCGATCACTTAACAATGACCGTCAATTACTTACGGTGAATCCCGCACTATCGACGACATCCCCGACGTCTGGGAGCGGGTGACGCTCGGGTCGCCCCGATAGCGAAGCACCGAGGCACCTGCGGCCTGTACGGCTAGCGTGTCGGTCACCGTCGCGGTGGCATGGCTGGCCCCGGACAGCGTCGCGTCAAGATAGCGGACAGTGAGATCTGCTAGCGGCAGCTGGCTGGCTCCCGCCGCACTGAAACTCAGCTGCGCAACATTACCGGACAGCGCCAGGGTACCGGCGCCGGAGACCGTCGCCTGCACCCGACCGACCATGACAGGGCCGGTGATTGCGCTGGTCCCAGCGATGTTCAGGTACAGCGCGGGGCTAGTCAGTGTTGGGTCCAGCATCACCCGACTGGCCCCCGCGGTGGCCAGTCGATCGAGCTGACCCACCGTGACATCAGCGGACAACGTCGCATTTCGGACGCTCATACCCGGCTTGATCCCCAGACGTAGCTGGCCGCCGGTGACGGTGGCCGCGACGCGATCAGTCAGGTTGTCATCCATCGTGACCGCGGCCTGTGCAGAGCGACCCGTCCTGAGGTGCACCACGAAATTGGCCTCCGCCACCACCGAGGTGACCCCGGACAGATCTATCGTCCGGGTGGTCAGCCGACCAGAACCAGCCACCGCACCGGGATCGGAGAAACTGCCTCCCCCAGTACCATCTACACCATCACGGCCATCAGCACCGTTGCCGCCGTAACCATTGCCGCCCCATCCGCCATAGCCATTGCCGCCGTTGCCCCCGGTACCGCCGCCATTAGCGTCACCGCCATTTCCACCGTAGCCATTTCCGCCGCTACTGCTACTGGTACCGGGACTGCCGGTGCCCCCCATGCCGGCGGTTCCGCCGGCCGACGTGCCGAGACAGCCGGCCAGCGAGCCCACCGCGGCGAGCACCGCCACCGCCCTACCAAACCGTCCGGTCCACCCCGCGCCACGAAGCGCGGCACGTTGCGTGCCACCGTTCGGGGACACCAACACTTAGATCCTCCCTGCGCTGACCGCCGCTGGCGCCAACCGCCGTCGCAGCCACCGAACCGGCCGCCGAGCCATCATTCCCAACATCAGCGAAGAGCCCACCCACGGTAGCAATAGCAAAACGATCTGCACTACACCCAACGCAGCCTCGGCTCCGTGACTGGCCGATGCTGCTTGCCCCACTGCGTGGATCAAAAAGACAAGCCGGTGCCACACC
Source organism: Pseudonocardiaceae bacterium (assembly GCA_025937115.1). The sequence continues at coordinate 1,605 of JAICSB010000096.1, forward strand.
ACTGGCAGCACCCGAGGAATCACGATCAAGAAACCGATCAACCAGTACCCTAGGTAGGGCACCACGATGAGCACCCACAGGGTGATCATTCGACGGACCCACGGCTTGAGTTCCTGCACCCGAGGATGCTTCGCGCGCCCGGGAATGATGCTCGCCAACACCGGTCCCATCCGGCTGAACAGATCGGGAACCCCGATCAGGTCACTAAGGATGTAGTAGCCATCCAGTCGGATCATCGGCAGGAACTGCGTCGCGGTCTCGACATGTAGCGCCACGATGGCTACCAGTAGCCACGGTGCCCCGGTATACAGGTAGGCGACACTCATCCCGGCGATGAACACCGCGTTGAAGTACACGCCACCCAGGTCGGTGCGTAACCGACCGACCCGTCCCAGCCGGTAGGAGTCGGTGACCGTGCTGTACAGCGCCGGCCACACCAGATACAGACCGAAACCCATCACCCCGGGTTTAGCGCCGCCATAGCGGCAGGCAGTGACATGACCGCACTCGTGAAACGCCGCTGACGCCAAGATCAAACCCAGCACCAGCAAGGTCAACGCCGGCTGGTAGATCAACGCGATCGCGCTGGGCACGATCCGCCCCAGACCCCCCTGGGCGATGATCAGCACGTCCAAGCCGATGAAGCTGGCCAACGTGGCGAGGATCACCGGCGGCCAGAACATCGGACCGAAGACCCCGGCGATGCGCCACACCGTCCGCTCCGGGACGACCCCGACCCGGAACTTCAAGGCCAACAACGGATCCGACTTCACCGCCATCGTCGGTGCCGCACCATCCGGTCCGGTCTGCGGATCACCAGCTCCCGGATCAGCCGCCACGATCCCCGCCGGGCGCAACCGGTTGTCCACCAGAAACGCCACCTGCTCGGCCTGGACCACCTTGCCGAACTCGGCGCTGAGCACACCAGCAACCTGTGCCTGGTTGCGTTGGCCGTCCATGCTGGCCGCAAGCAGATACAGCAACCGGGGCAGCTGGATGACCTGCCCATCGGACCGACGCACGATGTAGCGAGGCTCTTGAAACCCCGATCCCTGATACTCCCCGATCAGCTCGACCCCGTCAGCCAAGCGCGGCACAGTGCCCACAGCCGACCCAAAGTCAACCTCCACACGCTCAGTATCGATGACGCCCTCCCCGACTCAAAGTCCCAGTCCGCCGAATCGAAACTTCGTCGAATCGAAACTTCGTCGAATCGAAAACTGCTCGAGTCACAGACCGCCGCCCCGAAACACGCCATGAGTAGCATTTACTTAATGCCCACCCAGCCTACCGACGCTTAACCTCGCAGGCACGGCTCGTCACTACCTAGTTTCGCCGGTGCCACTGCGTAATAACGTGCTCACCGGGTGTGCGGGAGGGGCGGCCGTAGGCTGGCCACCCCCCACGCCCCCGCATGCAACATCGGCGCTTACCGATCGCACCAGGCGAATCAGCGGTAAACAGCTCCGCCGGTACCGCCGGCTGCGCCGCCGCCCTCGCCGCCGACACCGCTACCGGCGAGGTTGGTCTGGTCGCCAAGGATGTTGGCGTTGATGAGGTTGGCGCCGAGGCCGCCCCTGCCTACCCCACCGGGAGCACCCAGGCCGCCATTGCCACCGCGTCCAGCGGCGCTGAACAGCGACAATACGGTGCGGGACGGCAGCAGCTCCACGCGCTGCGCGTCGAGTTCGGTCGAGCTCAGTGCATCAGACATAGATCCTCCTAGGAAAGGTGGGTCCCGTGACCTGCAGACGGCCTCAGGACTACGAACACCGCATCGGGTGGCAGTGCCGATCCGGCGCTACATACCTTGCCCACGGTAAGATCGATGTGGCAATCAGTAGCGGTACTTAACTCTTACGAGTGTAGTACTTAGACTATTCGAGCTATGACCATACCTAGTTCCTGCGAGGCTCTACGGAAGGTGTAGATCCGAATACTTACGACGTAGACCTCACAAGCACCGTTTCCGCAGGTAGTAGCTCTATGACTAGCTGGGAGGGGTGGGAGCGATTGACCACCCCTCCCAGGCTACGGCGCCGCCACGAATAGGTGACCAGCTAGCAGCGCCGGCTCGACTCAGCCGCTTACGGCTCCACCAGTACCGCCGTTGCCGCTGCCGCCAGCGCCGCCGAAGCCGCCGCCGGCGTCGTTCGTCTGGTCGCCGAACAAGTTGATGTTGAGGAGGTTGAGACCGAGGCCGCCGCGGCCAACGCCGCCGGTGCCACCCTCGCCGCCGTTGCCCCCACGGCCGCCGCCGTCATGGCCAGCGGTGAACATCGACATCACGGTACGGGCGGGCAGCAGCTCCACGTGCTGACCGTCGACCTCAGCAAAGCTCAATGCGTCAGACATCTAAATCCTCCTAGGAAAGGTGATCCCGGCGAGCCGGGTATAAGTACCTGGTCGGTGGCAGTACCGATTTGGTAACTCATACCCTGCCGCGCAGTAACCTTCGTGGCAATCAGTAGTCACACGTAACTCAATTAAGGTCGCTACGTAGGACTGGCAAACTTCGCTAATACGTAGTCGGCCGCACAGACTACGGAACATCGACAACTGGGAGTACCTACATGAACGGGCGGCCGCCCCTACGCCACCACCTATCTCGCAGAACAGAAGACCAAATCGGCTCAGCTATGGTGGGCGCTCAGTACGCCGTCGGCTCTGCAGCTCGCGTCCGGCGAAGCATTGGCGATTCACGGCGACCTACCCTGCTGGATGCCGACGATGGGATATGTCGTCGCTGATCTTGGCGTCACGCCAGGGGGAGGGGTGGCCGTGATCTGGCCACCCCTCCCCATAACGCGCACCGTGCGATCAGCTGATCGCTAGTGGCACCGGCTCAAGTCACCCGCTGATGCTTCCACCTTTGCCGCCCTCGGCCGAACCGCCCGCGCCACCGACGCCGTCACCAGCGCTGTTGGTCTGGTCACCGAAGAGGTTGAGGTTCAAGAGGTTGATACCGAGTCCGCCCCGGCCGACGCCGCCAGTGCCGCCGGTCCCGCCGTTGCCACCCCGGCCGGCGCCACCAGCACTGAACATCGACATCACGGTGCGGGCCGGCAGCAGCTCCACGCGCTGCCCGTCGATCTCCGCAAAGCTCAATGCATCAGACATCAAATCCTCCTAGGAAAGGTGGTCCCAGTGATCCGGGACGATAATCGCCTCATCGGCGGCATTACCGATTCGGCATCACATACTTTGCCTGCAGTAGAGTCGCAGGGCAATCAGTAGTAACACGTAACTCGCCCCAGTGCACTACTTATGCAACGGACCCAGGCAGTGCAATTCGCTTTTTCGAATACGTAGGCAGCAACGTTTTGCGCCGTACATTTCACCAGTGCCTGTACGTACTGCCGACACAGCAGACTGGGTGGGGCGGCCAGGCGGCCACCCCACCCTGAACTCCCACGCCGAGCGATGACGCTGATCTGTTGGAGCACAGTTGTCAGCTCAGTGCCCGGACTCGCCAGCACCACCGGTAGCGGCACCACCGTCAGCAGCGCCGCTGACGCCGCCTTCGCCGCCGGTGACGGTGTTGATCACGTCGCCCTCGGTGTAGAAGTAGTTGTCAAACAGTGCCGCCTTGCCGCTGCCCGCGCCGCCGGTGCCACTGGTGCCGCCCGCGCCGCCGTTGCCGGCGTCGCCGCCGCGGGAACCGTTGCCGGTGCTGAACATTGACAAGACGGTGCGGGCCGGCAGCAGCTCCACGTGCTGCCCCTCGATCTCCGCAAAGCTCAGTGCATCAGACATCAAGTCCTCCTAGAAAAGGTAAGTCCCGGTGGCCCGGGCACAGGAAACCACCTCATCGGCGACAATTACCGATTCAGTACCACATACCCTGCCGAGAAGTAACGTCGTGCGGCAATCGGTAGTCGCACGTAAATCCTTAGGTTGACTACCTAGCAGCGGAGTCCTTTTTCGAATACGTAGTCAGTGTCAACCATTTACCGAGATTGCGGTCATCGATTACTAACGACGACGCATCGCCACACCACGACGCCGGGGCCCGCTCTCGGTCAGCCGATCGGGATCGTGCGCAGCAGATCGCGCAATCCGTCGGCATCGAGCAGGTCCGCGGGTCGCAACGTTCGGTTGGCGCGGACGTAGTGAAATGCCGCGCGAACCCGCTCCAGTGGTGCCCCGGACAGCGCCGACCAGGCCAGCCGGTAGGCAGCGAGCTGCACGCTCACCGCGCGCAGCGTCGCCTCATCGGGCACCATCCCGGTCTTCCAGTCGACCACTGTCCAGCCGCCATCGGCATCGGCGAACACCGCATCCATCCGACCACGCACGCCCACCCCGTCCAACACGGTCTCGAAAGGCACCTCGACGTCATGCGGGCAACGTGGCGCCCATTCGCTGGCAAGGAAGGCGGCCTGGAGCGATTCGAGTTCGGCGTTCGGGGCGGCGCCCTCATCGGCAGCGCCGGGCAACTCGTCGTGATCGATCAGCCGAGTGCAACCGAACCGGCGTTCCAGCCACGCGTGAAAGGCGGTACCGCGGCGAGCCATCGGGTTCGGTGCGAACGGCAGCGGCCTGCGCAGTCGAGCGGCCAGCGCCAATGGGTCCGCGGCGAGCTCCACAAGCTGGCTCACCGACAGGTGTGCGGGCAGTACGACGCGTTGCGTTGCGCGGTGGGCAGCCCGCTCCGCGAGCAACACGTCGATCTCGCGCTGCCAACCCGCTGCGCTGCCGACTGGTGAGTGCCGATCGGAGTTGGCGACCGCTAGTGCGTCGTACACCAGCTGGGCGCCCTCAGCAACGGCGTCGCGCCGCGGGCCCAGCGGGTCAATCGGGATTGGCGCGCACCGCGGTTCGGTGTCCAGCGGGTTGGCCTCGCCCTCGGCGGGGGCTGCGGCCCATTGATCGATCACGCACTGTTCGACGTCCCGAATCTCCAACAGGAACTGCGATGGCAACCGGGGTGCGCTGCCGGCCTCGCCCCAATGGTGGCCACTGACCAGCAAGGTCTGCTCTGCACGGGTCAGCGCTACATACATCAGCCGGCGTTCCTCGGTCAGCCGGCGGGTGTCGAAGGCCGCCTCGTGGTCCGCGAGGGTCCTGGCGAGCTCCTTCTGATCAGCACCAGTGGGCAGTGCCACGTCGGGGAGGTCGACCCGATCACCCCTCAGCGTCACCGGCAGCTCGGTGACCGTCCGCAGCCACGACGAACTCTTCTTGGCTGCCGGGAACACCCCATCCACCAGGTGCGGGACGGCTACCAGCTGCCATTCCAGGCCTTTGGCCGCGTGCACGGTGAGGATCTGCACGCGGTCGTGGGCGACCTCGATCTCGCCCGACTTGAGACCATCTTCGGCGTCCTCGGCGGTGGCCAGGTAGTCCAGCAGCGCGGGCAAGCCGGCCATCGGGCCGGCCGCGGAGAAGTCCGCTACCACGCCGGCAAAGGTGTCCAGGTGGACCCGGCCAGCGAGGCCAGGCCTGGCCAGCGACTCGATATCAAGAAGCAGGGTCCGTTCGGCGTCGGCGACCAGATCGGTCAACGGTTGGGTAACGCGGCGGCGCAGTGCCCGCAGCTCGCCAGCCAGGGTGCGCAGCCGCTGGTAGCCCAGCTCGGAGTACCGGGCCGGATCGCCGGGCGAATCCAGCGCGTCGACCAGTCCCGCCTGGTCGACGCGCTCCCCAGGCAGGCCCTCCGGTAAGGCAGCCAACACTTCCTCCGGGCTGCCCAGACCTTCAGCGCCGTGCCTCGATGGGGTCCGGTGATCGGTCGCCAACTCCCGCGCACGACACCACAGCGCGACCAGATCCGCCGCGCCGAGCCGCCACCGCGCACCGGTCAGCAGCCGCGCCGCGGCTGTGCCCGCTAGCGGATCGACGAGCAACCGCAGCACACTCACCAGGTCGCAAACCTCCGGCGCAGCCAGCAACCCGCCGAGACCCACCACCTCGACAGGGATATCGCGAGTACGCAACGCGGCGGCCAGCACCGCCATGTCAGCGCGGCGGCGCACCAACACCGCGGCGGTCAGGGGGGTGCCCTGGTCCACCACCGCCGAGTGCCAGCGGCCGGCGATGGCGTCAGCTACCCAGTTCACCTCGGCACGGACGTCAGGCAGCAGCGCGCAGCGGACCTCGCCCGGTTGGGCACCATCGCGGCAGCGCAACTCGCCGACGCGAACCTGCCCGCTGCGAAGCTCGCCAGAGACTGCGTTAGCCACCGCGAGCACCTCGGGCGGGTTGCGGAAGCTGGTGAACAGTCCGCGGGTGAGGGCGGGGGTCCCGTCGTCGCGGGGGAAATCGGTGGTGAACCGCGGCAGGTTGGCCGCTGAGGCGCCGCGCCAGCCGTAGATCGACTGGCAAGGGTCACCGACCGCAGTGACTGGGATCGCGCGCCCGGGCGTTGCCACAGTGCCAAACAATGACCGCAGCAGCACCCGTTGGGCATGCCCGGTGTCCTGATATTCGTCGAGCAGCACTGCGCCGAAGCGGGCGCGCTCGGCCTCGCCGACCTCCGGATGGTCGCGCGCCAGCTTGGCCGCGATGCCCATCTGATCGCCGAAGTCGAGTACAGCCTCGCGCCGCTTGAGCTCGGTGTAGCGCTGCACCAGCGGCAGTATCGCCAGCCGGGACCGCTGGCTGCGCACCACCGGCGTGAGGTCACCACGTAGCGGGCCCTTCTGGCGTGCGGTCGGCGAAGCCGTGACCAGCGCCGTGATCATCGCCTCGGTGGACTGCCGCAACTGCTCCGGCTCGCACAAGTGCTCGGCGAGCTGCCCCGCCAGCCCAAGCACCCAACCGGTGACCGTGTGCGGCACCTTTCCGTCCAGGTCAAGGTCCGGTTCCCAGCCAGCGGTGACCCGATGCGCGAGCTGCCACGCGCCGGTCTCAGAGAGCAGCCGGGCCCCGGGGTCGGTGGGGAGTCGAAGCGCATGCTCAGCAACCAGCTGGCCGGCATATGCGTGGTAGGTCAGCACGGTGGCCTCGCCGGAGAGCACCGCAGCCCTGCGCTGGCCGGTGGGGTCGAGGCGATCCAGCACTGCGGAACCGGCGAGCCGGCGCAACCGGGCCCGGATCCGCTCGGCAAGCTGCTGAGCCGCCTTGCGGGTGAACGTCAGGCCGAGCACGCCGTCGGGAGTGACGTACCCGTTGGCGACCAGCCACACCACTCGGGCGGCCATCGTCTCGGTCTTACCCGACCCGGCACCGGCGACTACGAGCGTGGGGCCCCCCGGGTCGGCGGCGATGACGGTGGCCTGCTCCGCCGTGGGGGGCGCGATACCGAGTTCCGCAGCAAGCTCAGCGGGCTCGATGCAGCTGGCGTGCACCGTCGTCATTGCGTGACCTGCCGACCGGCATCCTGCAGCGGGCAGGCGATCTTCGAGGGGCACCGCGCGCAGTCGCCGCTGTCGATGGCGACGAACTCCGGCCCCACGGTGCGCCGAGCCGCCTCGCGCACGACCTCCTGCCAGCTCGTCAACGCTACCGGGTCCAACGGCCGTTGATCGCGCTGCACAGGCGCGGCGTTTCGTGCGGAGACCGAAACGATGCAGGCCCCACCAGGTTCGGTCGGCAGACCATGTTCGCCGAAGGCACCATTAGCCGCAGCTAGCTGGTAAATGGCCAGCTGCGGGTGGCCCTGCGCGGCTTCTTTGCTGACCGGGACCTTGCTGGTCTTCACGTCGACGATCACGGGACGGCCGTGGCGGTCCCGCTCCAACCGGTCCACCCTTCCCTGAAGCTGTACAGCGGTGTCGTCGGGAGCGCCGTGAGCAGGGGGCAGCTGCACCTCGAACGCCAGCTCGCAACCGACTTCGGTCAGCTCAGCACGGCTGGCTCTCCACCAGCTGCGAAATGCTGCAACCATCTGGAGAACCCGCTGCTGCTCTGCCCGGGAGTACCACGGAGCACCGGCATCGACGGCGGTCCAGGCTTGGTCTAGCGCTAGTTGCAACTGTTCGTCGCTGGCACCGGCTGCCACCGCGTGGACCAGGCTGTGCACCAGCGACCCGGTGACCGCGGGCAGCGCCCGGACGTCCTCGCCGCCGTGCCGGGTGAGCAACCAGCGCAAAGGGCAGCTC
>JAICSB010000451.1 GCA_025937115.1 Pseudonocardiaceae bacterium
CAGGCGATGAGGTGGTGGCGCACTGCCTGTCCGTCGAGCTGGAACATCCTGACGGGCACAACGACACGATGCTCGACCCCGAGCAACGGATCTGGGGTTTCGAGACGAACTTCGGCGGCCTCGCTGAGCTCGCCTTGGTCAAGTCCAACCAGCTGATGCCCAAGCCGGCTCACCTCACCTGGGAGGAGGCGGCAAGCCCGGGGTTGGTCAACTCCACCGCGTACCGGCAGTTGGTCTCGCGCAACGGCGCAGACCTCAAACAGGGCGATACGGTGCTCATCTGGGGCGCGTCGGGCGGCTTGGGCTCCTACGCCACCCAGATGGCCCTGGGCGGCGGCGGCGTCCCGGTCTGCGTGGTCTCCAGCCCCGAGAAAGCCGAGATCTGCCGGCGGATGGGCGCCGAACTGGTCATCGACCGCCACGCCGAGGGCTACAAGTTCTGGAAGGACGAGCACAACCAGGATCCGAAAGAGTGGAAGCGGTTCGGCTCCAAGATTCGCGAGCTGACCGGCGGGGACGACCCCGACATCGTGTTCGAGCACCCGGGGCGGGAGACCTTCGGTGCCAGCGTCTACGTCGCCAAGAGGGGCGGCACGATCGTGACCTGCGCCTCCACCTCAGGCTTCCTTCACGTGTTCGACAACCGCTACCTCTGGATGAACCTCAAGCGGATTGTGGGATCGCATTTCGCTAATTACCGTGAGGCATGGGAGGCCAACCGGCTGATCGCCAGGGGCAAGGTCCACCCGACGCTGTCCCGCGTCTACCCGCTCAAGGAGACCGGCCAGGCCGCTCACGACATGCACTGCAACATTCACCAGGGCAAGGTCGGGGTGTTGTGTCTAGCCCCAGAAGAGGGGCTGGGCATACGGAACCCGGAACTCCGCGAGATCCACCTGGCAGATATCAACCGCTTCCGGGGCGTTTGACCGCTGGAACGGCTTACCGCTGCTCACCAGCACCCGAGTAACCTGGCCCCATGGGCTCAGTCGACGATCGTGATCTGCTTCCGATGAGATCCACGTTCGATATCGTCCGCCGTGGATACGACTGCGCGCAGGTAGATTACCAGCTTGAACAGTTGCGGGCCGATCTGCAGATCGCGGTGGCCGATCGCAACGCCGGCGCCGCGCAGGCTGCGGAACTCACCCGCACACTCGAGGCGGCTCGCGGGGAAATCGATGACCTCTGTGCCCAGATCAAGCGGCTCGCCGCGCCGCCCACCACCGTCGAGGGCATGAGCGAACGCGTGGTGCGGATGCTGCGGACGGCCCAGAGCGAGGTCGCGGAGATGCACACCAAAGCCACCGCTGCCGCCGCGGCGACCAGGGCCGAAGCGGAGCGTGAAGCCGACAAGCTGCGCGCCCGCTACGAACAGATGATCGCGGAAGCGCAGCGGCGGCGCACCGTGCTGGAGGCCGAGCACCAGCGGGCCATCGCCGACGCCCATCGTCGGGCCGAAGAGATCCAGACGCTGGCGAAGCGGCGAGCCGAGCAGCTCGACGCCGAGTCCGCGGCCCGTCGGCGGCAGACCGAAGAGGACTTCGACATCACCATGTCAACCCGGCGTCGGGACGCCAACCGCGAGCTGGCGCAGGAGCAGGCAACCAGCAAGGCCGAGGCGAAGCGGCGCGTCGACGAGGCCACCGATGTGGCCCGGCGGCTGGTGACCGAGGCCGACCAGACAGCGGTCGCTCGGGTGCAGGAGGCCACTCGGCGGGTGACTGCGCTGCGCACCGTACGCCGGCAGCTCACCGGCCAGCTACAGTCCGTGAGCTCGAAGCTGGACGAAGCGATGCAGCGCCTGGAGCCCGATCCGATCGAAGATGATGCGCTTGCCGGTGAGCCGTCTGCCCGGGGCTGACCTCACCAGTGTTTGCGGGTAGGGCCCCGGCGGGTCCGAGCAGTCCAGCAACCGGTGTGCCAGTGCCGCCGGTCGGCCGAAGAGCCATGCTCGTGCGCGGGCCAGGCGACCACGTGCACAGTGCCGGCCCGGACCTCGTGGTCACAACCAGGGCAGCGGTAGTTCTTGACCGCCTGCTCACCCGGGACCGACCGGACCACCCACTCCCCGTCTGGGCCGCTCTCCCGGTGCGCCCAACCGGTCCCGCCCACCACCGGAGGTGGGACGGTGCCGCGAGCGCGACGCGGGACGTTACGGCGAGGCATAACAACCCACGGTAGTACCGGTACGGTGGCGCTCATGCCGCGCTACGAGTTCCGGTGCCGAGAGTGCTCGACGACCTTCGAGCTCAGCCGGCCGATGACCGCCTCGCGAGACCCCGCCCAGTGCCCCGATGGGCACGACGACACCGTCCGGCTGCTCTCCACCGTCGCGTTGTCAAGTGCGGCACCCTCCCCCACCAGCCAACCCCGACGCGCTGCGCCCCCATCGGGCGGCTGCTGCGGCGGCGGTTGTTGCGGCTGAGCGAGGTGCGGTCAGTCCGTGGGCACAAGGTGCGCCACGTCGGTGTGTAGCTGTGCGAGGCCTTGATCGAAGGTGGCTAGCCGACCCGTGCGGAAACGGGCGAGCGCAGCGAGGTAGGCATCGGTGACCTGCCGATGACCGAGCACACCGGTCAGGGCAACGTTAGTGAACGGCACCTCGTCGGCCCAGAACTCGTGCCGCGGCTGCGCGGCGATGATTCCCAGCTGGCGAAGAGCCTGATCAGGACGCACTCCTCGACGGACCAGCAGCCTGATCAGTGCGCCTTGAGTGATCGGGCAGGTGGCGACCAGACCATCGGTGGAGGCCAGCCAAGCGATGGCTGCATCATGATGAACATGCTCGTTCACCGCCAGCGCGATGAGCACATTGCTGTCGAGTAGCGTGCTCACTCCTCGTCGTCCAACGCCCGGACGTCCTCGACCATGATCGGCGTGCCGCCAAGTCGCATCACCGGGAAACCAGTGCGCGAATCGGTATAGCACTCGACCGGCTCTGGCCGTTCCAGAGCCCGCCGGAGCAGTGCAGCCACGGTCTGACTCAGCGTCTGAGCAGTATCACGAGCCAGCGACATCATGATGCGATGCAGATCGTCCGGCAAGTCTATGGTGGTGCGCACCGAGCTAGTCTAGCACCTGCTACATCATGATGCACCAGGTGCTCATGAGTGGCTCCGCTGGTTGCCGAGCGGCGGTAACCCTGTTTCCCACTCACGAGTAGTCGCGGAAGCCTTTGCGGGTTTTGCGGCCTAGGAGGCCGGCCGTGACCAGGTGTTCCAGTAGGGGGGCTGGGGCGAAGCCGGGCTCGCGGAACTCCTGGTAGAGGCTGCGCTGGATGGCCAGCGAGACGTCCAGGCCGACCACGTCGAGCAGCGCGAAGGGACCCATCGGCAGCGCGGCGCCGACCTTCATCGCGGTGTCGATGTCATCGGCTGACGCGTAGTGCGCTTCCAACATCCGCACCGCGTCATTGAGGTAGGGGAACAGCAATGCGTTGACGATGAACCCGGCACGGTCGCCGCAGGACACC
>JAICSB010000676.1 GCA_025937115.1 Pseudonocardiaceae bacterium
CGCGTCCAGCGCCTGGACCGCCGGAACGTCGCGGATGAACGGGCTGCGCGGCACAGCGGGGACGCTACCGGGAATTCAGCACGTCAGGATGCTGCTCCGGTGCCGGCGAGTCGGGCATTGCGCGCGGACCCGTTCGCCGCCTCGGCCGGGTGGTGGAGGTGGTAAAGGTGGGCGTACTGGTGATTGTTGGCGAGAAGCTGGTCGTGCGTGCCGGTTTCGGTGACCCGGCCGTGTTCGATGTAGATGATCTGGTCGGCCTCGGTGACGGTGAGCAGGTTGTGCGAGATGATGATCGTGGTGCGACCGGTGATGAGCCGGCGTAGTGGCGTCAGGATGCGTTGGGTGGCGTCGGCGTCGAGGCTGGTGGTGGGTTCGTCCAGCAGCAGGATAGGGGCGTCGCGGACCATGGCTCGGGCGATTGCGATGCGTTGGCGTTGCCCGCCGGATAGCAGCCGGCCGCGTTGGCCGACTCGGGTGTCATAGCCCTCGGGCAGCGCGCTGATGAACTCGTGGGCGTCTGCCGCTTTGGCTGCCGTGACGAGCTGGTCCTGGCTGGCGTCCGGGCGCCCGGCGCGGATGTTGTCGGCAATGGTGCCATCGAGCAACAGGGTTTCCTGCAGCACGATGGCGATATTGGCGCGCAGTTCGTTCGGGTCGACTTGGCGCAGGTCTGTGCCGTCCAGCATGATCCGCCCGCTGGTGGGGTCATAGAACCGCAGGAGCAGTTTCATCAGGGTGGTCTTGCCGGCACCGCTGGCGCCGACAATAGCCGTGGTCTGCCCGGGCAGCGTGGTGAAGCTGACCTGCCGCAGGACGTCGGTGGCGGTGTCCGGGTAGGCGAAGCTGATCTGCTCGACGCGGAGCTGGCCGCGCGGGCGCCCCAGCGGGATCGGGTGTTCGGGGGCGGTCACGGTGGGTTGCTCGTCGAGCAGCTCGATGATCCGTTCCGCGGCGGCGGCGGCGGCGAACAGCGAGGTGGACAGTGAACCCAGGCCCTGCACGGGCTGGTACAGCTGGGATAGGAAAACCAAGAAGGCCAGGAGCCCGCCCAGGGTGATGTGCCCGGCGGTCAGCTCCCAGATTCCGACCCCGAGGATGGTCATCACACCGAGCACCTGCACCAGGTCCACCAGTGGGGAGAACAACGCACCGATGCGGGTGGCGGCCAGTTCGGCATTCACGCTGCCCATGCTCTGCTCGGCGAAGCGCTCCACCTCGGCGCCCTCGCGGCCGTAGGCCTGGATCAGGGTGGCGTTGCCCAGGCTTTCCTCGGCGACCACGCTGATCGATCCGGCACGGCGGCGGACCTCCCGAGAGGCGATCTTGATCCGGCGGGAGAACACCCGGGCGGCGGCCCAGAACACGGGTACCGCGATCAGCGAAGTCAGCGCCAGGCGCCAGTCCAGGAAGAACAGCACCCCGGCGAACACCACGATCCGCAACACGTTGGAGATGAGCCCGATGACCCCGGAGAGCACCACACCCTCGATCGCGGCTACATCACCGGTGAGCCTCGACAGGATGTCACCCAAGCGACGGCGATCAAAGAAACTCACCGACAGGGTGTGCAGATGCGCGAACACCCGGGTGCGCATGCGGTGCAGGAAGTTCTCCCCGATCCACGCTCCCAGATACGAGCCGATGAAGCCCAGCATTCCTACCAGCAGGGTGATACCCACAAATGCCGCGGCCACCGGCGGGAAAGCGGAGAAGTCTCGCGGGGTCAACACCTTGTCGACCAGCACCTTGAACAGCAGAATCGCCCCGGTGTCCACCACCGGGGTCACGATGATCAGCACCAAGCTCAGCCACAACCATCGCCAAAACGGCCGAGCGTCGGGCCAGAACCGCCGGAAAACCTCCCGGACGCTCGCTGCCGGTGCCGCCTCCACCAAACCGCCAGTGGTCGACGACGGGCGCAGCAGCGATCTCAACACCTCCCGCACAACCACTCCACTTCTAGATCCGGTGCTTGGGCCTGCCTCCGGGCATGGCTAGGCGGTGGCCATCACCCCACTGTAGGAGAACGAGGCCACCGCCGCGCAATCTGCTGATCGACGTGCTAGCCGATGAGTCCTAGGAGCGAG
>JAICSB010000180.1 GCA_025937115.1 Pseudonocardiaceae bacterium
GCCACGGCGCCAGCATGCCAGGGGACTGGGCACCCTGTCCGGGTGCGAGCAGCGCAATCATTCCGTCTACTGAACACCCTGCCCGGCGACGGCCGTGATGCTGTCGTTCACGAAGTCCACCGATACATTCTTGTCGACTTCCTACAAAGCTCTGTCACCACAAGCCGCGGGAACGGGCCAGCCGACCGACCGCCATGCCCACTCGCAGCACCAGCCCGTCTCGCGGGTCACCGGGTACTCGCCCGGTGATGTCGGCGATCCGGCGCAACCGGTAGCGAACCGTGTTGGGGTGCACGAACAACTGCCGAGCGCAAGCCTCCAGTACTCCGCCAGCGTCGAAGAAAGCATCGAGCGTCTCGACCAGTCCACCGCTGGCCGCGGCCAGCGGGCGCATCACCTGGTCTACCAGCAGCCGCTCCGCCTCCGGGTCTCCGGCCAGTGCGCGCTCGGGAAGCAACTCCGCTGCCGGCACCGGGCGCGGTGCTGTAGGCCAGGCCGCCACGGCGCGCAGCCCGGACAAGGCGTCGGCGGCGCTGCGATGTGCCTCGGCCAGCGACGGGACCGTCGGCCCGACGACTACCGGACCGAGGCCGAAGGCCTCGATCATCCATTGTGGGTTTTCCGGGGGGTCGGGGCGGCCGCTGACGACCAACACGAGGCGAGACCCCTGTACCCCGACTAGCATTCCGCGGCCGGTACGAATGGCGCTACCGCGAATGTCGGCGAGCAGCTCCGGCGGCTCCTCCGGCGGTGGATTGCCCACCAGCACCGTCGCCGGAGCCGCAGGCTCCAAACCCAGCGCCGCCGCGCGGGACAGCAACGACTCCTCGGCATCCCCGCGCATGATGCCGTCCACCACCAGCGCTTCCAGCCGGGCGTCCCAAGCGCCCCGGGCCTCGGCGGCGCCGGCGTAGGTGCTGGCCGCGGCGAAGGCGACCTCTCGGCTGTATCGCAACGAGGCCTCGGTGAGCACGGTGCGTTCGGCGTCGTCGGCGGCGAGCTCGGGCAGTTGCTGCTCGAACACCAGGGCAGCGACCCTGACCAGCTCGACGGTTTGGCGCAGGCTGACCCAGTGGGTCAGATCTCGTGGGGCGGTGCGAAACGCGTCGATCGTGAGCTTGATCGAGTGCTGCGGATCTTTGAGCCACTCGACGAAGTTCGCCACGCTGGCTTGGGTGACCAGCAGTACCCCGGCTCGCTGGTCGGCCGATAGCCTGCGGAACCAGGGAAAGCGCTGCTCCATCTCGGCCACACTGGCCGTGGCGAGTCCACCGGAGGCCCGTGCCAGGCTCCGCAGCGTGCTGGCGGACAGCGGGTGGGGGCCCGCCTCGATGGTCATGGCGTCAGCATCGCACGGCAGCTGCAATGGCTTTGCGCGATAGTGTTTGTCACAAGTTGTGGAGACGGTCGTGGGGATTGTCGTGGAGATACAGTCGAGGAGAGATGATGGTCAGCTCGCCACCTAAGCTCATACCCCAGGTCGATGTGCGCCGGGCGGGGGACCGCAAGCACACCGAGCTCGAATGGCTGAGTTCGCGGCACAGCTTTTCCTTCGGGCGCCACTTCGACCCGGCCAACATTCACTTCGGTCTGCTGCTGGTGAGCAACGATGATGTCGTGAAGCCTGGGATGGGTTTCGAGACTCACCCGCACCGCGATATGGAGATCGTCACCTGGGTGCTGGAGGGTTCCCTGGTTCACGAGGACTCGAAGGGCAACCTCGGAGTGATCTACCCCGGACTGGCTCAGCGGATGAGCGCTGGCACCGGGATCAAGCACTCCGAGAAGAACGACTCGTGGCGGCTGGATGGCGAGCCGCACGATCAGGACGTGCACTTCGTCCAGATGTGGATGCCCGCCGATACCCGGTCTATTGATCCCAGCTACCAGCAGCGCGACATCAACGCGGAGTTGGGCCCGGTCGATGCGGGATCGGGCGAGCTGGTGGTGGTGGCCTCCGGGATGGAGGCCCACCGCGACCGCAGCGCAATCTCCATCGGGCACCAGCATGCGGCGCTGCACGCGGCACGGCTGCAGCCAGGTGCGAGCGTCGACGTGCCGGCTGCGGCGTTCGTGCACTTGTACGTCGCCCGCGGCGCGGTCGACCTGGAGGACACCGGCCCACTAGACACCGGCGATGCGGCGCGGCTGACCGCTGCCGGTGGCCAGCGGATCACCGCAGCATCCGGCGGCGCCGAGGTCCTGGTCTGGGAGATGGCCGCGCGGCTGACCACCCCTCAATAACCGCACCGCTAGGCATAACCGCACCGCTAGGCCACTCCCGGGTCGGAGGTCTGGGGCCCTGCCGCTTGCGGGTCGTCGATGCGGTACCGCCGGGCTGCCTGGGCGACGGCGGACTGGTCGACCGTGCCGCGGCGGGCCAGCGCAGCCAGCGCGGCCACGGTGATCGATTCAGCGTCGACGAGGAACTGTCGTCGCGCCGCCGGCCGGGTGTCGGAGAAACCGAAGCCGTCGGTGCCCAACGTGACGAAGTCGGTAGGTACCCAGGGACGGATCAGGTCGGGTACCGCGCGCATCCAGTCCGACACCGCGACCAGCGGACCCGCTACATCTTGCAAGGCTCGCGTCACGTGCGGCACCCGGGGCTCCGCCTCCGGATGCAGCAGGTTGTGCCGATCGACCTCGACGGCCTCGCGGCGCAGCTCTGTCCACGACGTCGCCGACCACACGTCGGCCGCCAAACCCCAGTCCTGGGCCAGCATCTGCTGGGCTCGCAGCGCCCACGGCAGCGCCACTCCAGAAGCAGCGAGCTGTACCGCAGGTCTGTCCGGGCCTGGTGCCGGTGCGTACCGGTCCAGACCGCGTAGCAGGGCTTCGACGTCGAGGTCCGGGGGCTCGGCCGGCTGCCGGTAGGGCTCGTTGTAGATGGTGAGGTAGTAGAATACGTTCGGATCGCGCGCGCCGTCGTCGCCGTACATCCGCCGCAGCCCATCGCGGACGATATGCGCGATCTCATAGCCCCACGCCGGGTCGTAGGCCACCACGGCGGGATTGGACGCGGCGAGCAGCAGGGAATGCCCGTCGTTGTGCTGCAAACCCTCGCCGACCAGCGTGGTGCGTCCGGCGGTCGCGCCGAGCAGGAATCCGCGGGCCATTTGGTCGCCGGCTGCCCACAAACCGTCTCCGGTGCGCTGGAAGCCGAACATCGAGTAGAAGATGTAGACCGGGATCAGCGGTTCATTGTGCGTGGCGTACGCGGTACCTGCCGCGGTGAACGACGCCGTGGAGCCGGCCTCGTTGATGCCCTCGTGCAGGATCTGCCCCTGCTCACTTTCCCGGTAGGCCAGCATCAACTCGGCATCCACCGAGGTGTAGAGCTGCCCGTGCGGGTTGTAAATTTTCTGCGTCGGGAACATCGAGTCCATCCCGAATGTGCGCGCCTCGTCCGGGATGATAGGCACGAACCGCGGCCCGATCTCGGGATCCTTGATCAGCTCTCGGAGCTGCCGGACGAACGCCATCGTGGTGGCGACTTCCTGCTTCCCGGACCCGCGGCGCAGCACCTCGTAGACCTTGTCGCCGGGCAATACCAAGGTTTTGGACTTGGTTCGTCGCTCCGGGAGAAACCCGCCCAGCGCCCGGCGACGTTCGCACATGTATTGGATCTCCGGAGCGTCCGGCCCCGGGTGGTAGTACGGCGGCAGCGTGGGATTTTCCTCGAGCTGCGCGTCGGTGATGGGAATGCGCTGGGCGTCACGCACGTGCTTGAGATCTTGGAGGCTGAGCTTCTTCATCTGGTGGGTGGCGTTGCGACCCTCGAAGTGCGAACCCAGGCCGTAGCCCTTGATGGTCTTGGCCAGGATCACGGTGGGTTGGCCGTGATGCTGGGTGGCGGCCTGGTAGGCGGCATAGACCTTGCGGTAGTCGTGCCCACCGCGCTTGAGGTTCCAGATGTCGGCGTCAGAAAGGTTTTTGACCAGTTCCTTGGTGCGCGGGTCACGGCCGAAGAAGTGATCCCGGACGTATCCGCCGTCGTTGGCTTTGTAGGTCTGGTAGTCACCGTCGGGCGTGACGTTCATCAGGTTCACTAGCGCGCCCTGCCGGTCGGCATGGAGCAGGGCGTCCCATTCCCGGCCCCAGATCACCTTGATGACGTTCCAGCCGGCGCCGCGGAAGAACGATTCGAGTTCTTGGATGATCTTGCCGTTGCCCCGCACCGGACCGTCGAGTCGCTGCAGGTTGCAGTTCACCACGAAGGTGAGGTTGTCCAGACCCTCGACGGCCGCGACTTGGATCTGCCCGCGGGACTCGGGCTCGTCCATCTCACCGTCGCCGAGGAAGGCCCACACGTGCTGCTCAGAGGTGTCCTTGAGGCCGCGAGCCCGCAGGTAACGGTTGAGCCGAGCCTGGAAGATCGCGTTAATCGGACCCAGGCCCATCGAGACGGTGGGGAACTCCCAGAAGTCCGGCATCAGCCGCGGGTGCGGGTAGGACGGCAGGCCTCCACCTGGCCCGGCGTGGGAGAACTCCTGGCGGAACCCGTCGAGTTGGTCGGCGGACAGTCGGCCTTCCAGGAA
This sequence comes from Pseudonocardiaceae bacterium, assembly GCA_025937115.1. Next base: position 4,539 of record JAICSB010000180.1, read on the forward strand.
CGCCCGGGCGTAGATGCCGGGCGACGCGTGGCCCTGGATGAAGACCTGGTCCCCACCACCGGGGTGGTTCTTGCCCCGGAAGAAGTGGTTGAAGCCCACCTCGTAGAGCGCGGCCGAGGAGGCGTAGGTGGAGATGTGACCGCCGACTCCAACGCCGGGACGCTGCGCCCGATGCACCATCATCGCGGCGTTCCACCGGATCCAGGCGCGGTAGCGCCGCTCGGTGTCCTCGTCGCCCGGGAACCACGGCTCGTTTTCGGTGGGGATGGTGTTGACGTAGTCGGTGCTGGTCAATGACGGCACACCGACGCCGGTCTCACGGGCCCGTTCGAGCAGCCGCAACATCAGGTACCGCGCCCGCTGCTTGCCTCCGGACAGCACCGCGGAGTCGAATGCTTCCAACCACTCCGCAGTCTCTTCCGAGTCGATGTCTGGCAGGTGGGCCGCCACACCGTCCCGGATTACCCGCACCCGAGCGGGCACACGATCGTTCCTCGTGGCCAAGGGGTCTCCTCGCCTCAATCTCTCGTAGTATGCCCACCATCGTGCCCCATACAGACCCATGCTCGTAGGCCTCGCGATCGATGTCACTGCTACCCATGAGTGATCTGGCGGACAAATCCGGTTCCCGGATCCGGCCTCAGACAGGGCGAGATCGGCGTGTCCCGCTGCTGGCAGTTGCGCTATAGGTGGACCGCAGTGTTCGCTTGGACGCCATCGAGTAAAAGATCGCCGGGCGCAGGTTGCCGGCTTGACGTTGTGGAGGGGTGAACACCGTGGTCGCCGCTGCGGCGGGAGACACCGGCAAACTCGGCGTTGCCGAGAGGCTCGGGATTGAATCTGACATGGTCGTGCAGGAGCTCGGCTGGGATGAGGACGTCGACGACGACGTGCGTGCGGCGATCGAGGAGGTGATTGGTGGTGACCTGCTCGATGAGGACTCTGACGAGGTCGTCGATGTCGTGCTGCTGTGGTGGCGCGACCAGGACGGCGATCTAGTGGATACCCTCGTCGACGCCCGAACGCCGTTAGCGGATAACGGCGTGATCTGGGTGCTCACGCCCAAGACCGGGCGGGACGGTCATGTGGAGCCCTCAGATCTCGCTGAGGCGGCTCCCACTGTGGGTTTGGCACAGACGTCCAACCTCAGCGTCAGTGAGGACTGGACAGCCACCAGGTTGGCCACCCCGAAGGCGGCCAAGGCCAAACGGTGAGCCGATGCCGGGACCTCGCGCCATCCGGCGTGAGGGAAAGGATGAGTCCAGGAGGGCTTAGCACGATGTCACTGCAGGTCGGGGATCAGGCGCCGGATTTCGCCCTGAAGGATCAGAACAATCAGGAGCGGACGCTGTCGGAGTTCCGCGGTGACCGCAACGTGCTCGTGGTGTTCTACCCGCTCGCCTTCAGCGGGATCTGCACCGGTGAGCTCGACCAGCTCCGCGATGATCTCGCGGAGTTCACCGATGTGCAGGTGCTGGCGGTGTCGGTGGACTCCGTCTACACGCTCAAGGCGTGGTCGAACCAGCAGGGCTATGACTTTCCCCTGCTGGCAGACTTCTGGCCACACGGCAAGGTCGCGCAGGACTACGGGGTGTTCAATGACCATGCTGGCATCGCCAACCGAGGTACCTTTCTGGTGGACGTTGACGGCGTGATCCGCTTCGCCGAGATGAAGCAGCCTGGCGAGGCTCGCGACCAAACCGTCTGGAAGAAGGCTTTGGCTGCACTACCGACCTGATAACCGTGCCTCCCGGGTTTTTCCGGCGGCGTCGGGCGCATAGCTCAGCGGGAGAGCACTCGCCTTACAAGCGAGCGGTCGCAGGTTCAAATCCTGCTGCGCCCACCAGTCAGGGCCCGCTGTTTGTGACCCGAGCCTGCCCTCCTCCATCCCCATCTCGAGTGATCTGCTTCGCGGCGCTCTATCGCTTTAGTGAAGGTGGCGGTAAACCTGGGTTTCGAAGTCGACGTATCCGGGGTAGGAGGCACAGTCCTGGGAGGGCAGGAGAACTCCCCGCGTTCGACAACGATGGGATCGAGGTGATCCATCCGCCGCTGCGCAGTTGTCCGAGCCCGTTGGACGCCATCTTCTGCACCGTAGCCGGCTGCAGGGTCTGGGTGCC
>JAICSB010000264.1 GCA_025937115.1 Pseudonocardiaceae bacterium
GCCCCGGCCCACCATCGACCCTCCCGTCACCTACTGTGACGGCCCCTCCGTATGTAGCCCATGTGGTTGATGTTGTCTAAGTTACCTATGGGCTTGTTGGTGTTCATGAGGTGGTCGTGGCAGAGTGCATCCGCATGCCTACTTGACGAAATCTGCTCGCGTCAGGGAGGGCTGGCGCCTGCCGAGGGCACCGGGGAAGGAGTGAGGTGTGAGCGTCCGGACTCGACGTCACCTCGCCGGCCGTGGGTTTGTCGCAGTGACACTCACGGTGCTGGCGCTAGTGGGACATCCGGCCGTAGGGCAAGCGTTGCCGCCGCCTCCGCCCAATCCCAGCGACGACGATCTCAAATCCAGTCAGGGCCACGTCGACGCGACCGCGACCCGGGTAGGCCAATTAGCCAACCAGGTCGCCCAGGCGGACGCCGACCTGGTGGCAAGTCAATCGCAGGTGGAGCTCCGGCACGAGCAGGCCAATAAGGCGCTGATCAACCTGCAGGCTGCGGACAACGCCGCAGCCGCGGCGAACCTCGCAGCAGACAGCGCCCGCGCCGAAGCCGATGCGGCGGTGGCGCAGATCGCGGTGGCGCATCAGGATCTCGACCAGTTCGCGGCCGCGAGTTTTCGTCAGGGCAACACCGTCGGATCACTGTCGGCCTTCCTCGGCTCGACCAGTCCGAAGGACCTGCTCGCCAGGGCCGAGCTGCTGGATGCGGTGGGAGGGGCTCAGCTGCACGCGGTGGAGAACATGCGGCGAGCCCGCGTCGATGCCGCGAACAAGGACTCGCAGACCCGGGCAGCCCTGGCAGCAGCTCAGGCCGCCAAGCAAGCCGCCGCTGACGCCAAAACGGCACTGGACACCGCCTACCGGGTCGCCATCGATACCGAGGCAGCGCAATCCGCAAAATCCACCGCCCTGCAGAACCGCAAGACCGATCTTGAGCGGCAGCTTTACGATGCGCAAAACGCCATTGCGGGACTGCGCGGGCAGCGGCAGCGTTACGAGGAGTGGCGCGCGGAACGTGATCGCGAACAGGCGGCGGCAGCTGCGGCGGCAGCCGCGGCAGCAGCCGCCGCCGAAAGAAGTTCCGCGGTCACCGGCAGCAGCTCTCGGTCTACCACCGGCGCCGTCCAGTCAGTGATCAATCGGGCGATGGCTCAGCTCGGCGTGCGCTATTCGTGGGGTGGCGGCAACGCCGACGGACCCACGGTCGGCGTTCGCGACGGCGGCGTCGCGGACACCTACGGCGACTACCGCAAGGTAGGTTTCGACTGCTCCGGCCTGATGATCTACGCGTTCGCGCACGCGCTCGGTGGATCGCTACCGCACTACACTGGCTTTCAGTACAACACGGGCCGCAAAATACCGCTGGCCCAGAAACGCCCGGGCGATATGCTTTTCTGGAGCACCGACGGTGACATCCACCATGTGGCGCTCTATATCGGCGGCGAACAGATGATTGAGGCACCATATTCCGGAGCCGCGGTCCGGGTCACCTCGGTGCGCTACAGCGGTATCATGCCCTACGTCGTCCGGGTGCTCTGACTATCTTCACAGCCGCCACACCGGTGCGGCGGTTGGGTCTGGCTGGACCCTGTGGATCTGCTGCAGTCGGATTTGCGCCCCAGTTGGATTGGTGCCCCAGATTGGTGTCCCAGTCGGACCCGTGCGAGGAGGAGCCCGTGAGTAAGGCCGATGGCGGGGAGTCCCCGCCAGCGTCCGGCCGGTCCGCCCATCCCGGCCGACTAGCCACCCCAGCCAGGGACGCGCAACTCATCGAGCGGACGGTCTTCGAGATCCAGCGGGTGATCGTAGGGCAAGATCGCTTGGTCGAGCGGATGCTGGTCGGCTTGCTGGCCCGGGGCCACCTGCTACTCGAGGGCGTGCCGGGAGTGGCCAAGACCCTCGCTGTGGAGACCATCGCCCGGGTAGTGGGCGGTTCGTTCTCGCGCATCCAGTTCACTCCTGACCTGGTTCCCGCCGACATCCTCGGCACCCGGATCTACCGGCAGGGCCGGGAGCAGTTCGACGTTGAGCTGGGACCGGTGGTGGCGAACTTCGTGCTCGCCGATGAGATCAACCGCGCTCCGGCCAAGGTGCAGTCGGCGTTGCTTGAGGTGATGGCCGAACGGCACGTGTCCATCGGCGGCACCACCTACCCGATGCCCACGCCGTTCCTCGTGCTGGCCACCCAGAACCCCATCGAGAACGAGGGCGTCTACCCACTTCCCGAAGCGCAACGCGACCGGTTCCTGTTCAAGATCCAGGTGGAATACCCCACGGTAGAGGAGGAGCGCGAGATCATCTACCGGATGGGTGTGCATCCTCCCGAGCCGCACCAGGTGCTGGATCCCGCGGAGCTGATCCGGCTGCAAGAGGTCGCCGCACAGGTGTTCGTGCATCACGCCCTGGTCGACTATGTGGTGCGATTGGTCCTCGCCACTCGGACGCCAGCTGAGCACGGCCTGTCCGACGTGGCCGGCTGGGTCGCCTACGGCGCCTCCCCACGGGCCAGCCTGGGGATCGTCGCGGCAGCCCGAGCGTTGGCGTTGATCCGCGGGCGGGACTACGTCTTGCCGCAGGATGTCGTGGACGTAGCGGCCGACGTGCTACGACACCGCCTGGTGCTGTCCTACGACGCGCTGGCCGATGGTGTGCCGGTCGAACACATCGTCACCCGGGTACTGCAGACCGTGCCGCTGCCACAGGTGTCCGCCCGTCCGCAAGGCACCGGCCCGGTTGCCGCTGACCCAGGAACGCCTGCCGGGGTCGCGGGCCCGAGCTGACTGACCCGATGATGGCGCGCAGCGAGTGGGGGCACCGGCACCATTGGGCGCCGCCAGCGCTACGCGAAGGGCGCATGGATGCCGGGCTACGCGCGTTGGAGCTCACCGTGCGGCGCCGGTTGGACGGGTTGCTACAGGGCAATCACCTCGGCCTGGTGCCCGGGCCGGGCACCGAGCCGGGCGAAGCCAGGCGATACCAGCCCGGCGACGACGTCCGGCGGATGGACTGGGCGGTTACCGCGCGCACCACCGAGCCGCATATCCGCGACACCGTCGCCGACCGTGAGCTGGAAACGTGGCTGGCCGTGGATCTGTCGGCCAGCCTTGACTTCGGCACCGCGGAATGTGACAAGCGGGAGCTCGCGGTGGCCGCGTGCGCCGCCGTGGCCCACCTGACCAGGGGTGGTGGGAACCGGGTCGGCGCCGTGGTCAGCACCGGCGCCGAGATGCTGCGGATACCCGCCCGCGGTGGTCAGCCGCACACCCGCGGGATGATCCGCCGGATCGCCGAGGTGCCGCGCGCCACCGAAGGCACCCGCGGCGATCTCGCCGGCCTGCTCGAGCAGCTGCGCCGCCCGCCGCGTCGACGCGGTCTGGTCACGGTGATCTCGGATTTCCTCGGTCCGCGATCTGGGGATGTGTTCGACTGGGAACGGCCGCTGCGCGGGTTGACCGGCCGGCACGACCTGATCGCGATCGAAGTCCTGGACCCACGGGACCTCGAACTGCCCGACATGGGCACTGTGGTGCTCGCGGATCCAGAGACCGGGCGGCAGAAGGAGGTCGTGACCACACCGCTGCTGCGCCGGGAATTCGCCGCGGCAGCGGCCGCACATCGCGACGAGGTCGCCGCGACGCTGCGGCGATGCGGTGCTGGACAGCTGACGCTGCGCACCGACTCGGACTGGGTTTCCGACATGGTGCGTTTCGCGGTCACCCGCAAGCGGCACTGGTCGGGCGGTGGCGCGTGAGCCTGACCGGGTTCACCACTCCGCTGTGGTTCCTGCTGCTGGTGGTGGTCGCCGCGCTGGCGGCCGGCTATGTGTGGATGCAGCGCCGACGGCGTAGGCAGGTGTTGCGCTTTGCCAATCTCGCCATGCTCGAACGGGTCGCGCCGCACCGTCAGGGCTGGTACCGGCACCTGCCGGTGGCGCTGCTGCTCGCTGCCCTGGTGCTGTTCACCGTCGCGTTGGCCGGCCCCACCGCGGAGCAGAAGGTGCCACGCAACCGGGCGACTGTCATGTTGGTGATCGACGTGTCGCTGTCCATGCGGGCTACTGATATCGAACCGACCAGAATCGCCGCGGCACAGCGGGAGGCGAAGAGGTTCGCCCATGACCTCACCCCTGGGGTGAACCTCGGGCTGGTGTCCTTCGCCGGTTCAGCCACCGTCCTGGTGTCGCCGACCACTGAGCGGGCCTCGGTGATGCGAGCCATCGACAACCTCAAGCTTGCCGAAGCAACCGGCACCGGTGAGGCGATCTTCGCTGCGCTGTCCTCGATCGAGGCCTTCGGCGCCGTAGTCCCCGATGTCCAAGGACCGCCACCGGCGCGCATCGTACTGCTCACCGACGGCAAACAGACGGTGCCGACCCCGGACGGCGACGACTCGCGCGGGGGGTTCACCGCAGCTCGCGCCGCGGCTGCAGCCAAGGTCCCGATCTCGGCGATCTCCTTCGGCACTGCGTACGGTCAGGTGGAAATCAACGGGGAGCGCCAGCCGGTGCCCGCCGACGACGACTCGATCCGACGGATCGCGGACTTGTCCGGCGGTCAGTTCTACGACGCTGCCAGCGCTGGGCAGCTCAGCGATGTCGTGAGCACTCTGGGCGAGCAGATCGGCTATGAGACCAAGCGAGCCGACGCCAGTAAGCCATGGCTGATCGCGGGCACCCTGGCCGCGATAATCGCTGCCGCCGGCGCCTTAGCCATCGGGCAACGACTGCCCTGAGGGCTGCTTGTGAGTGGCAAACAGTGTTATGGCACTGTTTGCCACTCACAAGCGCGACCGAAGGGAGCGCAAATGCCCCGTTCCGTTCTTGTCACCGGGGGCAACCGTGGTATCGGGCTGGCCATCGCGCACGCGTTCGCAAAGCAGGGCGATCGGGTTGCCGTGACACACCGCGGGTCTGGCGTACCCGACGACGTACTCGGAGTGCGCTGCGACGTCACCGACGGCGCCGCCGTGGAAGCGGCATTCGCCGCGGCGGAGCAGGCGCACGGGCCGATCGAAGTGCTCGTTTCCAATGCCGGGATCACCGACGACACCCTGTTGCTGCGGATGACCGAGGAGCAGTTCTCCCGGGTCCTCGACACCAACCTCACCGGCGCGTACCGGGTGGCCAAGCGGGCGTCGCGCTCGATGCTGCGCGGCCGCTGGGGCCGGCTGGTGTTCGTCTCGTCGGTCGTCGGCCGACCGGCTCGGCCGGCCAGGGCGCGTACGCCGCGAGCAAGGCTGGACTCGTCGGCTTCTCCCGGTCGCTGGCCCGCGAGCTCGGC
>JAICSB010000598.1 GCA_025937115.1 Pseudonocardiaceae bacterium
AGCATCGGGCGTACCTTCCCGAGCCGGCGCGCCAACGCCGACCCTGATCAGAACTTGCAAGGGCTTCAGATCTTGCTCGGGAGGTGCGCCACCTTCACGTCACCTCGCCGAGAGCCATCCACAGGTTCTGATCATTGCTCCACCGGAGGTTCGGGAGAGTTGCGATGGTTCATGGTCGTCCGGGGGTTGCCCCGCAGACGGAGAAGCGTGAGCAGTACGCGCGGTTGATCGCTCAGGGGTTCTCGAACGCGGAGGCATGCCGGATCGTCGGCATCAACCGACGTTCCGGGACGCGGTGGCGACACGGCCGAACGGTCCCGAGTAGCAACGGCAGGCCGCTGCACTATGCACCTGTGGTCAGTGCGCGGAAGTCGGAGATCTCAGAGCGGTACTTGTCCGAGGACGAGCGGGTCCGTGTCGCCGACCTGCGTGGTGCCGGTTATGGGGTGCGTGCGATCGCCAAGGAGCTGGGCCGTAGCCCGTCGACGATCAGCCGGGAGTTGCGGCGCAACGCCGAGCCGGACGGCGGAGGGTATCGGCCGTTCGCGGCGCAGCGGCTGGCCGCCGGACGCCGGCCGCGGCCGGGTCGGGGCAAGCTGGTCAATGACGAGGTGCTGGCGAGCTTCGTGGCCGAGCGGCTGAAGAAGCGGTGGAGCCCGGAGCAGATCGGCCACGACCTTCGGGTGGAGTTCCCCGACCAGCCAGAGCGGCACCTGGTGCCCGAGACGATCTACCAGGCGATCTATCGCCCCGAGCTGGGTGGGCTGTCTCGCGAACTCCCCAAGGCACTGCGCACCGGCCGGCGACGCCGTCGCCCGCATCGTCGCCCCGATGCCCGTCGTGCGGGCAGCTTGACGGAGATGACGATGATCGACCAGCGGCCCGCCGAGGCCGCCGACCGCTCCGAGCCTGGGCATTGGGAGGGAGACTTGATCACCGGCGAGCAGAATCGGTCGGCGATCGGCACCCTGGTCGACCGCCACTCCCGGTTCACGATGCTGCTTCATCTGTGCGGGCGGCACACCGCCGAGGCGGTGCGAGATGCGCTGATCGCCGCGTTTGCTGCGTTGCCGCCCGAGCTGCGTCGGTCGTTGACCTGGGATCAGGGCAAGGAGCTGGCCATGCACGCCCAGGTCGCCCAGTCGTTGGGGATGCCGGTGTTCTTCTGTGAGGCGCACTCGCCGTGGCAGCGGCCCAGCAACGAGAACACGAACGGGTTGCTGCGCCAGTACTTCCCCAAGAGCAGTGACCTTCGGATCTACGATGCGGAGCGTCTGGCCGCGGTGGCGGCCGAGCTCAACGAGCGGCCGCGCAAGACGCTCGACTGGAGCACGCCGGCACAACTGCTCACCGCGCATGCCGCCATCGTGCAGGCCGTGCCCGCCGCCGACGCGGCGAGCGAGTTCTAGCCTTGGATCATGTCCGAGGATCCCGCAGCGCCCAGCGAAGTACGCCTGTCCGGCGCCCAGGCACGCGAACTGACCGACCTGTTGGTGTTCCTCGGTGAGTGGCTGTCCAGCAGCGAGGACAGCGAGGAGCTGGCCGCCTCGCTGGATCGCTTCCCCGAGGGTGCCGGCACCGAGACCATGGTGCAGCTGCAAGTCGCGCTGGCTCGCTTCGCGGCCATGCTCGACCCCGGTGCCGAAGTGGACTTCTGAACCGTCAGCACCGCAGGATGGGCAGGTGTCGAACATGCGCCGACCCCTACCCGAGCCACCGGCCGGTATGCCATCTGTGGAACACCGGCCCGGGATGGCCGATGAGATGCTGCGCGAGCTGGCGCCGCTGCTGGCCGAGGAGGGCATCAACCTTGATGATCCCGACGGGATCGACGCCCCGGACATGGAAACCTTGCAAGCTGCGCTCAATCGGGCTGTCGAACGGCAGAATCTGGCCAGGTTCACTCCACTCGGAGTAGCTCGCGACCTGGCCGCCACTACCCTGCGGTGGGCCGTGGAGGCCATCACCGACGGTGACACCACCGAGGCTGCAGCCGTGTTGGACACCGCGCAACCGGAGTCTCCGGACAACTCCGTGGCCACCGTCGCCGGCTGCATCGGTCTCGCGCTTGGTCTGCTCGATGACTGGCTGGGTGGCCAAGACGCCACCGCCCCGGCCGGCCTGGCTCGACACGCCCGGCTTCCAGCCGGGCACTGGGACGGGGAACGCGCCGCCGCCGACATCCTCCGGCTCGCCGGCAAGCACCGGGCCTTCCGCTCCCTGGACTCCCTGATCGTCCGCCAAAGCAGCATCCGCGTCCTCTACGGCTGCGCGCTCGCCCTGACCGCAGCCCTGACAGCCTGGTCCGAGCAGACCGGCACGCCCCTACCCGAGCTCATCCACGACACCCTGAGCTGAACCCCACCAAACGGCGTTACGATCCAGCTGTCACAGTCGTCGTGTTGCGACGATGACTGGAATCCGCCGCAGCACAGTGGGGCCAAATGGGGTTGTCATTCTCACGCGGGCGTAGACCACCCGGCCCACCGTGGAGCGGACCGCGTCTCGAAACACCCCGGCGCCTTCGACCTGGCGGCCTTCGTGGTGGAACAAGGTGTCG
>JAICSB010000303.1 GCA_025937115.1 Pseudonocardiaceae bacterium
ATCACTGCCGGCTGATCGCGCACCGGGGCCGCCGGCTCAACCTCGCCATGGTGGTGGGGCATCAGTGCCGATTGACCATAATCAGTACCGCGACATCCAGCTGTTTCACGCACGACGCAAGTTTCCGGTCATCTGCGCCGGTGCGCGCTCCGTAGAGATGTCACAACCTACGCATTGACCTGCAGGGGCTGCCCGCCCAGCTCGACCACGAGGGTGTTGAGTCCTGTCGTTCTTACCGTGGGCTGCTCGAGTGCATCTAAAGTAGCGTCCAGCAGAGTGGTGTGCGGCAGGCCCGGTGATGGGCGTGGAGCCGGGAGCACCTTCCTCGACCTCGGCCTGCCGACTCGTCAACGCCGCGACACCTTCTCCAGCATGCTGCCGGGGGCGCCGGTCCCCGGTGGCCGAAACCGGTGACCGCGGTGCTACTCGCTCCGGGAGTTGATCAGCCCAGGTAGTCGCGCAACGCCTCGGAGCGCGACGGGTGGCGCAGCTTGGCCATCGTCTTGGTTTCGATTTGTCGGATGCGTTCTCGGGTGAGCCCGTGGATGTGGCCGATCTCATCGAGGGTGTGCGGTTGCCCGTCGGCGAGCCCGAATCGCAGCCGGACAACGTTGGCCTCTCGCTCGGACAGTGTGCCCAGCACTGAGTGGAGCTGGTCCTGGAGCATCGTGAACGAAACCGCGTCGAGGGCGACCGTGGCCTGGGAGTCTTCGATGAAGTCGCCGAGCTGGGAGTTGCCCTCGTCGCCGATGGTTTGATCCAGTGAGATGGGTTCCCGGGCGTAGTGCTGGATTTCCAGAACCTTTTCCGGGGTGATGTCCAGCTCCGTGGCCAGCTCTGCGGGGGTGGGCTCACGACCCAGGTCCTGGAGCAGTTCCCGCTGGATGCGGCTCAGCTTGTTGATCACTTCGGTCATGTGTACCGGGATGCGGATGGTGCGGGCCTGATCGGCCATCGCCCGGGTGATGGCTTGTCGGATCCACCAGGTGGCGTAGGTGGAGAACTTAAATCCCTTGGTGTAGTCGAACTTCGCTACCGCGCGGATCAAGCCCAGGTTGCCTTCCTGGATCAGATCCAGAAAGGGCATGCCGCGACCGGTGTAGCGCTTGGCCATCGACACGACCAACCGCAGGTTGGCCTCCAGCAGATGGCTCTTGGCGCGCTCGCCGTCGCGGACGATCCACCGCAAATCCCGGCGCAACTGCGAGGAGAGCTCGGTCGCGGCGGCGCTACGGACCCGTTCGGCGGCATAGAGCCCGGCCTCGATGCGCTTGGCGAGATCTACCTCCTGCTCAGCGGTGAGCAGGGCGACCTTGCCGATCTGCTTGAGATACGCACGGACGGAATCGGCCGAGACAGCGAGCTCAGCGTCCCTGCGGGCCTGGCGCAGCGCCGCAGACTCCTCCTCATCCCAGACAACGCCCCCCACGCCGGCACCACTGGGTTCCGCCGCATCCTCGGTCTCTCCAAGGATCTCCCCCACCTCGACCTCAACAGCGGCCAGGTCCACGGCAGCTGGGCCACTCTCGATATCAGTGGCCTCCTCGACCTCACCGTCGGCGACAGATTCAGCCACAGCGGTGAGCGTGGTAACCCTCTTAGTCGTACTACTCGGGGCCTTCACCCGGGCACGCGACACGCCCCTCCCGGCCCGCACGTCAGACAGTCCACTGGATAGCAAGTGTTCCCCTCGGTGTGCGCCACGGCTGCGGTACTCAGTTGTGCTACCTGGTTGTTGTGGTACTTGGTTACCAGTGGACCCCACCGATCCCAGACCGGCCACGCTGAACCATCGAGACCAACCAGACACCTTGACAGCGTGCTGATGCTTGCCGCGCGGTGCTCACGGACGATGCGATGACCACGCCATGCAGTGAAGTCCTTCCTCCTCTCACCTCAGCATCGCCAGGGAATGCACTCGCGTTACGACGATGCCCTGGCGCTAAGGCAACGGGAACGTCACGGTGGTTAGGTCCCTCAACGGGCTCAGCTGGTGACCGGGTTGGTGAGAGTTGATGCGCGAGGTCGGGTCCTGCTGGTAGGAAGCATGCTCGCCGCGATCGTGGTGGCGGTGCTGACCACCGTGGTGTTGCTGCTGGTCGAGCCGGAGTTGTCCATGGCTGAGGCGATTAAGACTGACAGTCTGGCTGGCGGTGCGGTCGTCGCGCTGTATGCGTTATGGCCCAACGCCCGGCGGCGACGCACCGATGAAGCGCGACACGAACTGGAAAGCGACAAGGTACGCTGGCCTGACTCCGCCACCGCTAATGATCCTTAGTGGTAACTGGTCAGACTCCAGCGGCGTGTCTGGTTGATCTTCGGCTCGGGTTGTAGATCATGGTGTGGTGTCTGCCGATTGTCGTCCGTCTTATGGGGATCTTGTCGCGGAGAACGCGGAGCTTCGGGCGATGGTCGAGACGTTGCAGGCTCAGATCGTTGAGTTGACCGCCCGCCTGGGGCAGAACTCGCAGAACTCTTCGAGGCCGCCGGCGTCGGACTCGCCGTTCGTCAAGCCCGCCCCGAAGTCGTTGCGCCGTAAGAGCGGACGCAAGCCGGGTGGGCAGCCGGGGCATCCTGGGTCGACGTTGGCGCTGGTCGCGAACCCGAACGAGCGCCTTCGGCATGAGCCCGCCCGTGCTCGGGTGTGGTGCGGACCTGGCGGGCGCCCCGGAGGTCGGTGTGGAGCGGCGGCAGGTGTTCGACCTGCCGCCGATGACGGTGCGAGTGACCGAGCATCAGCTGATCGCGCGTCGCTGTTGCTGTGGGGCTACGACCTGCGGTGCGGCGCCGGAGGGTGTGACGGCGCCGGTGCAGTACGGGCCGCGGATCACCGCGATCATCCTCTACCTCTATGTCGGGCAGTTCCTGTCGAAGAAACGCACCGCGGCCGCGCTGGCCGAGCTGTTCGGCACCCCGGTCTCCGAGGGCACCGTGGCGACGATGACCAAACGGGCCGCCGACGGGCTGGACGAGTTCCTCGGCCAGGTCAGCGACCGGTTGTCCGAGGCGGAGGTGGCCGGTTTCGATGAGACCGGCTTGCGGGTAGCTGGCAAGCTGCACTGGGTGCACTGCGCCCGCACCGATAAGTACACGCTGATCACCTGCCATCCCAAGCGCGGCCGCAACGGCATCGACGACGCCGGTGTGCTCGGCCGCTTTCGGGGTGTCGCGGTGCACGACGCGTGGGCGCCCTACGACACCTACCTCGACGTCGAACATCAACTGTGTTGCGCCCACGCGCTGCGTGAGCTAGCCGGTGTCGCTGACAACGCGCCCGCCGACACCGACTGGTGCTGGGCCGACCAGGCCGCCGACGCACTGGTCGCCATGCAGCACCTAGTCGACGAGGCGATCGCCGTCGGCGCCGCTGCCGTCGGCGCCGACGCGCTCGACAAGCAGGTCCAGCTCTACCGCTCGGCCACACAGATCGGCATCACACAGACCGCCGCCCGATCCGGCAACGTGATGCGCAAGCACAACGCGCTGGCCCGCAGGCTGCGCGACCGGCAAGACGACTACCTCCGCTTCACCACCGACTGGCGAATACCCGCCGACAACAACGGCTCGGAGCGCGACATCCGCATGATCAAACTCCGGCAGAAGGTCTCCGGCTGCCTGCGCACCCTCACCGGAGCCAAACAGTTCTGCGCCATCCGCAGCTACCTATCGACCGCCGCCAAATACAGCAAACACTTCCTCGAAGTCCTCGTCATGCTCACCGAGGGCCGACCCTGGCTCCCCGCAATGAGCTGACCTCTGCCCGGCGACGTGACCAGTTACCCTTAGTCTTGGGTGTCTGCTTAGTCGGATTCTTTAGCGCAGGAGCACGGGGAGCATGTCCAGGCCGTTCATCAGCACACCGGGGCGCCAAGTCAGCCGCTCGGCCGGGACCGCGAGTTGCAACCGCGGGAAACGGTTAAGCAGTGTGCCCAGGGCGATCCGGCTTTCCAGTCGCGCCAGTGGTGCGCCCAGGCCGTGGTGGATACCGTGGCCGAAGGCTAGGTGCGGGTTGGCTGTGCGGGTGATGTCTAGGGTATTGGGTTTGGCGGTGCACGCCGGATCGCGGTTGGCGGCGAGCAAGCCGGGAACCACGATTTCACCGGCCGCGATGGTGATCCCACCGATCTCGATCGGCTCGGTGGTCACACGGAAGGGCGCCACCTGGAACGGGCCGTCAAAGCGCAGAAGCTCCTCAACTGCGGCGCCGAGCCGCTGCGGTTGCGTGCGCAGCAACGTCAACTGCTCGGGGTGGGTCTGTTGCATTAGCAGGAGGTAGACATATTTAACGGCGTGGACGCCCTATTTAGATGGCGAGGGCGAGTTCAGTGAAGACCGCCAAAAGCCGATACCTGAGGTCGACATCGGCATCGAGTTCGTAGTGGCCGCGGCGGAGATTCTGGATGAAGGCGTGCCCTGCGCTGACTACTCGCGCTGAGCGCAGCCTCTTCAGTCCGCGCATTGGTCGCAGCCGGGCCTTCAATCGGCTGTGATCGGCCTCAATGGGATTATTGGCGTACTGCTCGACGATGTGGCAGGCGGTGGGCAGCAGCTCGTGGGTAGGCAGGTGCGCGGTCGGTATTGACCTCGGTCGGGTGTGGACCGCGCTCGAGCGCGTGGGAGAAGAACAGGCGGGTGGCCGTCAGATCCCGCTTCTCCGATACCAGCATATCGATGACCTGCCCATACTGGTCGATCGCCCGATACAGATACGTCCACCGCCCGGCGACTTTCACATACGTCTCGTCTACGAACCAGCGATCTCCCGGGGCATG
>JAICSB010000507.1 GCA_025937115.1 Pseudonocardiaceae bacterium
TCCCAGCCGAATACCTCAACCGGGCCGCGCCGGCTGAGCCGGCCGGTGCGTTCCCGCACCGCCAGCTTGGTGATCACCCAGTCTCGGGTGCGGGCCTGCTCGATCCCGGCGTCGACCACGACCGCGACCGCTCCGGTGGCGGCCACGTGCACCCGGGTATCCAGAATCTCCCCGATCACCAGCGTCTCGTTGGGGCGCAGGGTGAACTTGCGCAGACTGACCGTGCCAGTGGCAAGTACCACCGCACCGGGTTCGATGGAGGTGACCCGCAGCATCGGTACGAAGATCCGTTGCCGGATCGCGAGCTCGATCACCAACCCGAGTACCCGTGGCGGCCGCGGTCCGATGCGTAGCGCGGTAACCAGATCGCGGACCTTACCGATCTGCTCGCCGTCGGGCCCGAACACCGGCAGCCCAGCAACCCGCGCTGCATAAACCCGGGTCGCAGTAGCCACCACAAGAGGCTAACGTTCGCTCGTTTCCCGTGACCCGGCGCCATTCTCCAGGCGTATCGCGGTCCGGAGCCGTCACTGGAGCACCATTCGCCAACCGAATGGCGCTCCAGCCCGATTTAGCGGTAGCAGTAGGAGTCTGAGGAGGCGTCGCCGCCTTGGAGGCGGACTTGGTGTACTCGTAGGCTGCGGAAGTCCTCGCCGTGCAGGAAGAAGGCCTCGTCGGCGGTGAGGCCTCCACCGGCGGGTGCGTCGATTTTGGCCAGCCACGCGCCGACGCCGTCGGGGTAGAACTGGTCGTCCCAGGCGCCGTAAAGCGAATTGGTGAGATACACCCGCCGGCTGTCCCGGCTGACCTCGACCATCTGCGGACCGCCGGCCAGCGGCAGCTCGGGTGCGGCCAGGTGGGCCGCTCGACTGACGATGCCACCCAACCACACCGAGCTGGTCTCGCGTGGGTTCACCGGGTCCGAGACGTCGTACTGCTTGAGCTCACCGGTGCCGAAGCACGAGACGTACAGCTGCTGGTCGTCCACCGACAGGTTGATATCGGTGACCAGCGGCGGGACCGCTCCGAAGGGTTTCAGGGCCGGCGGCAACAAATCGGGGTCGGCGGTTCGGCGGCAATGGTGATCACCTTGTCGGCGGCCCAAGTCTTCCCATCACGGTGCCAGCGCCACACCGAGGCGGACAGGTCCTGGGTGGACACGACGACACCGACGAATCCCCAGTTGGCCTCGGGATCGTGCGCCCGCAGTGCGATGTATGCGGCCGGGAGTAACCGGCTTTGTCCGCCAGCGGGGTCGACGTCGACCACGGTCAGCGCGTCGGGCCGCTGCGCCGTGCGGTCGAACGCGACGACGTAGGCAAGCTTCTCCGCCGGTGCGGCGCCGGCCTCGGCGGGGCTGTCGAGGCAGCGGCTAGCTCAACGAGAGCGACACAACGAGCTGGCTAGCCGGACGAGATCGACGTGCCGGCGCACGGTCAGCCAGGCGGTGCGGAACACCGGACCGTCGAGCCGACGGCGGTAGGCAGCGGATCGGCCGGGCGTGATGGCGGTCATCAAGGCAAGGCTCCCTACGAACTCACCACAGACATTACTGTTTTCACCAGACCTCCGCGACGCCTACGAGGCTTCACTGCGAGGCCACCGGCGCGCGACGAAAGGAGCCTCATGGCACGGCTCGCTCAGACCGCCGACCTCACCGAGATCCAGCGGGAGATCCTGGCCACGGTCAAGACCTTCGTGGACAAGGAGATCATCCCGGTCGCCCAGGACTTGGAGCACACCGACACCTACCCGCAGGAAATCGTCGACGGGATGAAAGAGATGGGCCTGTTCGGGCTCACCATCCCCGAGGAGTACGGCGGCCTGGGGGAGTCGCTGTTGACCTACGCGCTGGTCGTGGAGCAGATCGCCCGCGGGTGGATGAGTGTCTCCGGCGTGATCAATACCCACTTCATCGTGGCCCACATGATCAGCCACCACGGCACCGCCGAGCAGAAGCAGCATTACCTACCTGCAATGGCCGAGGGCCGGATCCGCGGTGCCTTCTCCATGTCGGAGCCGGAGCTCGGTTCCGACGTCGCGGCGATCAAGACAAGAGCCCGACGCGATGGTGAGCACTACGTCGTCGACGGCGCGAAGATGTGGCTGACCAATGGTGCCACCTCCACCCTGGTGGCGACGTTGGTCAAGACCGACGAGGGTGCGGCGAAGGCGCACCACAACCTCACCACGCTGCTGGTGGACAAGCCCACTGGCTACGGTGAGGTCGCTCCCGGGCTCAGTGTGCCCGGCAAGATCGACAAGATGGGCTACAAGGGAGTCGAGACCACCGAGCTGGTCTTCGACGGCTACCGCATCGGAGCCGACAAGGTGCTGGGTGCCGCCCCCGGCAAGGGTTTCGCGCAGATGATGGATGGCGTCGAGGTGGGTCGGGTCAACGTTGCCGCCCGGGCCTGCGGCATTGCCATCCGAGCCTTCGAGCTCGCTGTCGACTACGCCCAGCAGCGCAAGACCTTCGGCAAGCCGATCGCACAGCACCAGGCGATCGCGTTCAAGCTGGCTGAGATGGCAACCAAGGTCGAAGCCGCGCACCTGATGATGGTCAACGCTGCCCGGCTGAAGGACTCCGGTGAGCGCAACGACGTCCAGACCGGGATGGCGAAGCTACTGGCCAGCGAATACTGCAAGGAGGTCACCGAAGACGCTTTCCGCATCCACGGTGGATACGGCTACTCCAAGGAGTACGAGGTCGAGCGGCTGATGCGCGAAGCGCCCTTCCTGCTCATCGGCGAGGGCACCAGCGAGATCCAGAAGACGATCATCAGTAAAGGGTTGCTGCGGGAGTACGCTGCCCGAGGTTGAAGCAGACACCGTGTTAGTTAGCACACCGTTGAGTGAAATCCGGGCGTTGCACACCACGATCGGGTACTCATAGGGGAGGTGATGCGTGATGACCAGTCCGTTCAGCGGCTACGGCCAGATGCCTGGCCTGCCCACCCCTCCGACCGGCTGGCCGATCGGCTCCTACGCTACTTACGCCGAGGCGCAGCGTGCCGTGGACCATCTCGCCGATAACCA
>JAICSB010000733.1 GCA_025937115.1 Pseudonocardiaceae bacterium
CTGTCGTCAGGCATGTAGGTCTTAACATCCCCGCTCGCAGCCGTTCGCGTCATATTGGCCTCCTCTGCCCTGCTCCAAGCATAGGCCAAACGAACAAAACGAACAGGCCGGTTCTCACCCGCTGCCAGGAGCGGGCCGACTCGCCCCGCAGCCTGCGCGGTTCGCCGATTTTCTGTGTTCGGCTCGCCGATTCTCCGGCTGTGGGTGGATCAGGTCCGTCGGCTCATCCGGCCGGTGTTGACCGGACTCTACGGCGCGTCGGTGCGGGCCCGGGCGCACAACTGGGTCGAAGGTGTCAGTAATTGTCAGCGCCCCACTCGGAGAGGCGGCTGCTGTCGCTTCGCCCACGGGGGCCACCTCGGAAGGGTAGTGAAGTGATGTCCATTGAAGTCGCGCAGATCGTCGTTGCGGCGGCGCCCAACATCAACTCCGACGGCATCGTCGCCTGGGCGGTGCGCAACATCATCCCGATCGTCCTGCTGGTGATCGGCATCGGGATCATCGCGGGCGCTCGCAAGGGCCAGATGAGCCAGAACGCGCTGACGATCACCAACGTGATGCTCGGCCTGGTGGTGATCGCCGGTGCGGCGCTCTTCTACGGGTTCGCGGACAACATCGCGTCCTTCGTCTTCGCGAAGTGACGCACCGATGAGGTTGCGTCCCGATGACGAGATCTACCGCGTCGATGCGGTGTGGCTGGGTCCGCGTGGTCTGACGCTCCCCTGGGCGGCCCGGTACTCGGCGTACGGCATCTGGCTGGTGCTGTTCGTGGGCATCCTGCTGGTGGAGGCGGTGCTGCCGATGCGCGTGAGCATGCCGCCGGTGTGGGAGCTCGTGCTCAGCATCCTGGCGACGTACGGACTGACTGGTGTCATCGACCACGAGCGTCCGCTGTCGAGCGTGGCTTGTCTGGTCCGGGCGGAGCTGACAGCACCGCGACGGCCCAAGGCTTCGCGACCTGTCCGTATCTCGACCTCCCGCGTGCGGGTGAGGAGCCGGAATGTCATCTAGGCGGAAGGGCAGGTCCGACGGCGTCGTTCGGGCGAAGTTGGCGCTCCGGAACATCGACAACAACGTGGCGTTCACGGGGAACGACGTCTGGGCCTGGTTCGTGCTGCCGACGCAGCCCTGGGCGTTCCGCTCGGACACTCAGCGTGAGCAGCTGCTGTTCGGTGCGGGCGAGGCGTTGGCGTGGCTGGCCAGCTACCGACTGCACCTGCGGGTGACGAGCAGCCCGTACCCGGCGGCGGAGTGGGCCCAGCGGCTGGACGAGAACACGTCGGCCCCGTTGCGGGGCGGTGGTGAGTCCTGGGGTGACCACCTGGTGAGGATGCAGAAGCATCTCCGCCACCAGACGATGGCGGAGAAGAAGGTCTTCCTCGGTGTCCGGGTGTCGAGCCGACGGATGGGTCACCGGCTGAGCGCTGCCCTGTTCCGGCGACCGGGGAACATCGAGCACGCCCGGCTGCTCCCGCAGTTGGAGCAGGTGACCGAGAACGTCGCCTTGCATGGGCTCGAAGGGCGGCCGGCCTCGGTGCCGGAGATGGAGTGGCTGCTGCGGCGGTCGGTCGGGCTCGGTCTGCCGTCGCCAGGGTCGCTGTCGCCGGTGGAATCGTCGACGTGGGACGGCGACGACCTGCACTCGTTCACCGACGATGTCGACCTGGCCGTCGCGCCGTTGGGCCGCACCGTGGCGGTGACGGGTCGTGGTGGCGCCTCGGCGGTGGAGCGGCACGTGGCGGTGCTGTCGGTGGGGCGGCTGGAGGAGATCGACGCTCCGGACCCTGCGCATGAGC
>JAICSB010000706.1 GCA_025937115.1 Pseudonocardiaceae bacterium
CAGCGCCAGTCGTAGAGTCGTGCCGGCGCTCGCAGTAGCGTGCGGGCGATCCGCCCCGGGCGGTGCCTGTTCATCGCAGCCATCATATTGCGGCTGGAGGCTCCCCCGGGGGCCTCGGCTCGGCAGACAACTTTTTTACCGGCGGACCAGCTCGACGCTGCGCAGCCTGCCGAGCGAGCCGACGGGCGAGTGGATCGACCAGGCGTGGCGCCAGCGGGCCGAGCACGGCCATCATCAGCACGTAGGCCGCCACGGTAGGTGCGAAGGCCGGGATCACCGATGCTTACCGAATCTCTGTCAATTCAGCATCCGATCGTGCTTGCCCCGATGGGCGGTTGCGCCCGGCGGGGCACTCGCGGCCGCGGTATCGAACGGTGGCGGGCTGGGCCTGGTCGGCGGAGCCCGGGGCGGCCGAGACTGGCTCGAACGAGAGCTGGCGTTGGTCGCCGAGCAGACCACCAAACCGTTTGATCGGACCGTGTCGCTGGCTGCGCTCGCTGATACTTCCGGCGGCGTCGAGGCGGACGTGTGGGTCCTGCCCCTCGCCTCGATGACTTCATGCACGACTGGGATTGGCAAAAAGTCAACTTCTAGATTTGGAAAAGCCTGTCCTGGACAGGCTCGAGTGCGAGCTGAACCGAGCCAAGAACCACTCCTCGCTCCCCGAGGATCGACAGCTCTACCGGTGGGGGAGTGCGGGTCACCTGGCAGGCGACGTCGAGATGCTTGCGGATGGCGTCCACCAGGGTGTCGCCGGCATGGGCCAATCCGCCGCCGATGACGATCAGCTCAGGGTCGATGATGTGCACCACTTCGGCGAGGCCAGCAGCAAGGTCAGCGGCAAGATCGTCGATCCGGGCGATGGCATCGGCGTCGCCCGCCGCCGCGGCGTGGAACAGCGCCACAGCGGTCCTGCGATCCTGCTTGCGTAGCCACTGGTTGGCGCGGCCCCATGGGCTGGACTCGATGTTGGCGATCTCGCCTGCTCGGCCGGTCGCGCCGCGGTGCAACCGGCCACCGTGGAAGATGCCGAGCCCGATCCGCCGGCCGGCCAGCACATGCACCACGTCCGTGGCCTTCCAAGCACACCCCATGCGGTGCTCGGCGACAGCGGCGAGGTTCGCGTCGTTCTCCACCCGGATGGCGCATCCTTGGGCAGGGAAGAGGTGCCGCAGGTGGGTACGCAAGTGGTCGCCAGCGTGGAACCTCCCCGAGGTGGGCACAGCGTCCATCCCCGCCTGCCGGACGCTATCGTCGTGAAGCAGGTCCACAGACCATCCCACCAACGCCTGTGGCTCATAGCGGTGGCGGTCGTTGTTGTTGGACTGGTGACCAGTACATGGTGGTTGCTCACCGAGAAAACCCGCGGCGTAGAGATCGCCACCGTGCTGGCGCTGCCGGTGGCCGTCGTGAGCACGGTGGCGGCGATTGTCGCTGCGGCGGTCGCAATGCGCCGCTAGACGGACTCACCACGCCCGCCCGCCGAACTGTAGCCACGCCACGACCGGGATACATAGTCGCCACGGGATCGCGCACTGCTACGGTCACGCCCCGATTCTCGCATCGACCACTGACAGTTTCGGGTTCCTCAGCTGCCGGGACGAGGTGGGCGGTGCGCACCACTGCGCGGGGGCGACCTGCACGCCGCGGAGGTGGGCGCGGGATACTGCGCGCTTCCCAGCCCGGTGAAGACTTTGAGGTGTGTGAGTACACGTGTGCGGCGTGCTTGGACTGATCTGTGCCACCGAGACCGACGCGGCTGCCGCGCGGGACGCCGTCGCGGCGGCACTGCGCTGCCAGCGCCACCGTGGCCCCGACGAGACCGACACCTGGGCCGAAGCTGAGGTCGTCTACGGCTTCAACCGGCTCGGGTTCATCGACCTGGAGCACTCCCACCAGCCGCTGGTGTGGGGGCCGCCCGAGGCGCCGACGCG
>JAICSB010000513.1 GCA_025937115.1 Pseudonocardiaceae bacterium
CTGCGGGTGAGATCCCACCAGAGGGTCCGTGGCCGCTGGTCGATGCGCCGTTGGAGTGGGACTGCTTGCCCACATCTGAGGGAAACGAGTCGCGAAGCTTGCGGGCGACCGGTGCCTCCACCGTTGAGGAGGCGGACTTCACATACTCGCCGAGATCGGCGAGCTTCTTGAGAACGTCTTTGCTGGTGACACCGAGCTCTTTCGCGAGCTCGTGCACGCGGGCCTTACCTGCCACTGCTCTCCTTACTGATGGAGCCGGCGGCAACCCCGCTCGACCCCGTTACTAGTACATGTCCATCGCTGTCAGTGCTTCACGACTGCGGGTACATTTCGGAATCGACCTGCTCTCTGTGTCGACCGCGCACCGGGGCGGTCCCGGCGTCGGTGCGTCCTCAGCGAACCGAGAACCTCACGCGTCTGGCGAACGGCTAGGTGAGGTAGGCGTACACCGCGACGGTGTCGAGCACCCCCGCGGAGCGCAACGCCCGCGGGAAGGCCCGGCGCCGCTCGGCAAGACGCAAACATCCGATATCGGGATGCACCCACGCACCTCGACCTGGATACCGACGTCGCGGGTCCGGGACTAGGGTCCCATCCACCGCCACCACACGCAGCAATCCGGAAGCCGCCGTCTTGGTCCGGCAACCCACGCACATCCGGATTGGCTCGGCGGGCCGCTCGCGGCGGCGCCGAACATCATCCGGGCAGGCGTAGACCGTCCCCCGACGGGAGGCCACCACAATTCTAGCGCGTCCCAGCCGCGGGCGGAGAACCGGCGTTGGTCACCGGCACCTCGGCGCGCGCAGCGCCGGCTGGTGGGGATGCCATCGGGTCCGCGTCGCTTCGAATGTCGATCTTCCAACCGGTCAGCCGGGCAGCAAGCCTGGCGTTCTGCCCTTCCTTGCCAATCGCAAGCGACAGCTGGAAATCGGGGACCACGACCCGGGCCGTCTTGGCTCGGGCATCGATCACCTGTACCGAGATGACCTTCGCCGGGGACAACGCATTTCCCACGAACGTCGCGGGGTCCTCTGCGTAGTCAATGATGTCGATCTTCTCGCCACCCAGCTCACTCATCACATTGCGAACCCGCTGGCCCATCGGTCCGATGCAGGCACCCTTGGCATTGACTCCAACGACGGTAGACCGGACGGCGATCTTCGAGCGATGCCCCGCCTCCCTGGCTACCGCGGGAATCTCCACGGTTCCGTCGGCGATCTCGGGAACTTCTAGGGCGAACAGCCGGCGGACCAGGTTGGGATGCGTGCGGGACAGAGTGATCTGCGGCCCGCGCATTCCCCGGGATACGCCAACCACGTAACACTTGATCCGCTCGCCGTGCCGGTAAGTCTCCCTGGGAGCCTGCTCCACCGGCGGGATCACGCCCTCGGTCTCGCCGATCTGGACCACCACCACGCCACGAGCGTTGGCCCGGGCGTCCCGTTGTACGAGCCCCGCGACAATCTCGCCCTCCTTGGCCGAGAACTCGCCGAAGGTACGTTCGTGCTCGGCGTCACGCAGCCGTTGCAGGATCACTTGGCGGGCTGTGGTGGCCGCGATCCGGCCGAACCCTTCAGGGGTGTCGTCCCACTCCTGGCTGACGTTGCCGTCGTCGTCAAGCTCTTGGGCGAGCACCCGGACCAGGCCGCTTTTGCGGTCGACGTCAATGCGAACGTGCGGTTGATGGCCGTCGGTGTGCTTGTACGCGGTCAGCAGCGCCGTCTCGATTGCCTCGAGAACCGTATCGAAGGAGATGTCCTTGTCCCGTTCGATGGCGCGCAGCGCCGCGATGTCGACGTTCACCGTTCCTCCCAATCCTGCCGGCTCGCGCCGTCGAGCACAGCGAGCTCATCAGCGGGCGGGTGGCGAAACTCCACCTCGACCACCGCGCGGCTCAGCTCCGTATAGCGCACCCGGCGCAGGGATCCCGACGCCAGCAGCGTGACGCCCTCGTCGTCGCAGTCACCGATCCGACCGATCAGCTCTCCGCCGCCTACTAGGGCAGCCCGAACCAGCCGCAGCCGGTTGCGCCGCCAGTGCCGCGGGTGGGTCAGCGGCCGGTCGACTCCAGGGGACGTCACCTCAAGGGTATAGGGCCCGGCCATCAGCTCATCGCGCTCGTCCAAGGCGTGCGACACCGCGCGGCTCACTGCGGCGATGTCGTCCAGCCCGACACCGGCGTCCGAATCGACGATCACCCGGATCACCCAGCGCTGGCCTATCCGCACCTCCTCCAAGCTCTCCAGATCGAACCCCACGTCAGCCACCGCGTCGCGAACCACCGACTCGATAGCTGAGCCGAGGTTCGCGGGCTGCGCGGTCACCGTGGCCTCCTGACTGGAAGTGACTGTCTCTCTACAATGTGGTACTACGGCGATGCACCAACGCGGCATGGCCCGGTCGGGATTACCTAGGGTATCGCGTCGCGGAGCCAGCCTGCGCCAAGCGGATCACGGTGCTGAGCCCGCAGCAAACCAGGGCTGCTGGCATGATGGCCGACCGTGCCAGCAGCCCGTCCCAGCCGTCGCGGCGTGTTGACCGTCGGCACCGCGCTGCTGTTAACCGGTCCGGCAGTGCTGACCGGGTGCAGCTCATCGGCAGGGGCACCCAGCGGGCCCGATCCGCTGGAGTCACCAGCCCGGCGCGCCGAGGCTGACGCGGCGCTGGCGCAATCGGTGGTCCAGACGCAGACTCAAACCAACCCGGCGTTGGCCGCATCGGCGAGGGCGCTCGCTGAGGACCGGACGACGCATGCCACAGCACTGCGCGCCGAGCTGCGCCGGGCCCGGCCTCTCCCAACAGCCACCAGCGCCGTCCCGCCGCCGGCTGGGCCTGCGCCAGCCGCCCCCGACCCTTCTGCCGCCCGGACGGCCCTGGCCCAGGCTGCGCGCGCGGCCCAAGATGAAGCCGCCGGACTGGTCGTCACACTCCCCGGCTACCGCGCCGCCCTGCTCGCATCGGTAGCCGCCTGCTGCGCCACCCACGCAGCACTCCTCTCATGAAACGCTCGCCCCCCGACATGGGGAC
>JAICSB010000382.1 GCA_025937115.1 Pseudonocardiaceae bacterium
CACATCACGACAGCGTGGCGGCTGTCGTCGATGCTGGGGCAGTACATCACCCCGGTGCCCGCGCAGCAGCGGCTCGGTCCGCGGTGGTACACCGGCAGTGCGGATGCGATCTTCCAATCGCTCAATCTTGTCTACGACGAAGCGCCGGAGTACATCGTTGTCTTCGGAGCCGACCACGTGTACCGGATGGACCCATCGCAGATGGTGGAGCAGCACATCGCCACCGGTGCGGGCGTGACCGTCGCCGGCATTCGGGTACCGCGGGACCAGGCCAGCGCTTTCGGATGTATTGGCGCTGACGCCTCCGGCCGGATCACTGAGTTCCTGGAAAAGCCGGTAAGGCCACCGGGTACGCCGGACGACCCTGAGATGGCCTTCGCGTCGATGGGTAACTACGTCTTCACTACGAAGTTGCTGGTCTCCGCGCTACGCGCCGACGCCACCAACCAGGATTCCGATCACGACATGGGCGGCGACGTGATCCCTATGCTGGTGGATTGTGGCGAAGCGTCGGTTTATGACTTCGCCGACAACGTGGTGCCCGGCGCCACCGACCGTGATTGCGGGTACTGGCGCGATGTCGGCACGCTGGACGCCTACTACGACGCACATATGGATCTCGTGTCGGTGCATCCGGTGTTCAACCTGTACAACCAGGCGTGGGCGATCCGCACTGCGATGCCCCCGTTGCCGCCCGCGAAGTTCGTCCAGGGCGGCAGCGCCCAGGAGTCGATCGTCGGGGCGGGTTCGATCGTCTCCGCCGCTCACGTAAGCCACTCGGTACTGTCCGGCGACGTGGTCGTCGAGGCTGGTGCCCACGTCGAGGGCAGCGTGCTGATGCCCGGGGTGCGGGTCGGCAAGGGCGCCATCGTGCGCCGGGCGATCCTGGACAAGAACGTGGTGATTCCCGACGGCGCCCAGGTCGGCATGGACCCCGACTTAGACCGGGAGCGCTACACCGTCAGCGGTGGCGGTGTCGTGGTGTTGGGCAAGGGAGCCCAAGCGGAGTAAGCCGATCGGCTAGCGTGGCCCGGTGCGAAGGGTGCCCTGGTGGGCGGTGCTGTCATCGGCCTGCGCTCCGGTGCTCCTGATCGGTGGCTGGCAACTTGCCGCAGCCCGCCAGCGGGGCGGTTTCGACCCGGTGAGTCAGACGATCAGTGAGCTGGCCGGCCGCGGCGCCACGGAACCGTGGATCATGACGACGGCCCTTGTCGGGGTCGGCGTGTGCTATGTGATCACGGCCGCTGGACTGGCGCCGGCGGCTACTCCGGGTCGCCTGCTGCTCGCCACCGGGGGGACTGCCACCGTGGCGCTGGCCGCGTTACCGCTACCGGTCATCGGGGATTCGCCAGCCCACGTCGTAGCAGCGACGGTCACCTTCGCCGCTTTGTCGCTGTGGCCCGTCCTGGCGGTGCGGCGCGGCAGCACGCCCCGCCCCGCCGTCTGGCTGACTGCTGCCGCGGTCCTGCTCGTTCTGCTCGGCTGGTTCGGGATCGACTCCTTCGGCGGGGGTTCCCGGATCGGACTGTCCGAACGCGTACTCGCCGCGGCCCAGGCACTGTGGCCACTGGCGGCGGTGCTGCTGGCGCGCCGCCGCTGAAGCCCTCGCCGTCGGGATGCGACAGTGTGGTCCAATTCGCTCATGACAGCCGCAGAGCAGCCGTCCCCCCAGCCGGCGACCGGCTCACTCACCGAGGCGATCGTCGGCTACTACGACCAAACCTGGCTCGACTATCGAATTCTGTGGCTCAACAAGGACAACCTGGCCGTGCACTTCGGCTACACCGATGACAGCACCCATAGCCATACCGATGCCCTGAAGAACATGAACCGGGTGCTGGCCGATCGGGTACGGATCCAACCCGGCGAGCGCGTCCTGGATGCGGGCTGCGGCGTCGGCGGCAGCAGCCTGTGGCTGGCCACCGAGCGCGGCGCCGAGGTGGTCGGGATCACCTTGGCCGCCAGGCAAGCCGCGATGGCACGGGGTCACGCCGTGCGGCGAGGCGTGACCGACCGCGTGCAGTTCGAAGTGGCCGACTTCACCGCGACGCCCTTCCCGGACGCGGCTTTCGACGTCGTGTGGGCAGTGGAGAGCCTGTGCCACGCCCCCAGCAAGGCTGCCTTCTACCGGGAGGCTGCTCGGCTGCTGCGTCCCGGTGGACGGGTGGTCGTCGCCGACTTCGTCCGGGCGGCCCGCCCGCTGGACTCGACCGGCGAGCGGATGCTGCACGAATGGCTCGACGGCTGGGCGGTCCCGGACATCGACACTCCCGGCGAGCACCTGGACCACCTTGCGTCCGCCGGGTTCGCCGAGCCGCGGCTCGATGACGTGACCACTCATACCCGCCCGTCGCTACGCCGGTTGTATCGGATGGCCTATTGGACTTATCCGCTGGCCGTGCTCGGCCGCGTGACGGGAGTTCGATCGGAGGTCCAGCACGGTAATGTGATCGCCTCGATACGTCAGTATCAAGCGCTTCGCCGCGATGCATGGTTTTACAGCATCCTCTCAGCCACCAAACCAGCCGCCAGCCGCTGATCCGCAAACCGCCATTCGCTTCGAATGGCGACCGATGCGACTAGCGCGACCGGTGCGACCGGCGCGTGCTGCTATGTGCGCAGGGCTAGAAGGAGGCCGTCACCTAGCGGGAGTATCAGCGGGATGAGGGTTTCATCGTCACGCACCATGGCGCCGATCTCGCGCAGGGCAGTGCAGGACGGGTCGCGATACGCCGGATCGGCCACCCTGCCACTCAAGGCGTTGTCGAACGCGATCACCCCGCCGGGGCGTAGCAACCGCACACCGGCCTCCAGGTAGCGCGGGTACTCGGGCTCGGCGGCGTCGACGAAGACCAGGTCGTAGCCGCCGTCGGTGAGCCGGGGCAGCACGTCCAGGGCTTGCCCCATGATCAGGCGATAGCGCGACGGCGGGAACCCGGCCTCGGCGAACGTCTGCCGGGCGGCGCGTTGGTGCTCGGGTTCGACGTCGATGGAGGTGAGCACCCCGTCGGGAGTCATTCCCCGCAGTAGCCACAGTCCGCTGATGCCCGCGCCGGTACCGATCTCGACCACGGCGCGGGCGGCGAGTGCGCTGGCCAGAAATCGCAGCGCGGCGCCGCCGGCCGGCCCGATCGGAGTGCAGCCCCACTCCTGGGCGCGCTCGCGGGCCGCGGCCAGTAACTCGTCCTCAGCGACGAAGCTCTCCAGGTACTCGCGCACGGCGCTGCCGGACAGGGCAGGCGGTCCGCCTGGGCTGCCGGTCGACCTCACGCTGCGCAGCGTAGCGCCGCGGTGTGTGCCATCTGAGCGACGCCGCGCCGGATCAGCGGAACCGTCTCGACCGGCTTACTCTTAGGATCTTCTTAGCCGCCCCTTACCCAGGTCACACGCTTGCCCACCATCATAGAAGCGGGATTCGTTGCGGATCGGTTTACCGGGTTCCTGCCCGGGACATCCGTGGGGAGATCTCGGAAACATTGGCCGCCATCTCCGCGTTGCACTCCCGTGAGTGCCTGTGACCGGCGTCCTGTCGTCAACCCGGAGGTGTGAGACCCAGCCAATGGCTACCCAGACTCGCTTTCGCGGTCCTGCTGCTCCTGGGCAGGCGATTTCCCTCGACCATGCACAGGACGAGGCAACTCGGGCAGCCGAGGCATGGGTACCGCCCTCATGGGATCAGGTTGTGCGCGAGCATGCCGACCGGGTCTACCGGTTGGCCTACCGGCTGTCGGGCAATCCACACGACGCGGAGGACCTTACCCAGGAAACGTTCATCCGGGTGTTTCGTAGTCTGGGGTCCTACAAGCCCGGTACGTTCGAGGGCTGGCTGCACCGGATCACGACCAACCTGTTCCTGGACATGGTGCGTCGACGTGCCCGGCTGCGGATGGAGGGCCTGCCTGAGGACACCGACCGGCTCGTCGGCGATGGGCCGAGCCCGGAGCAGGTCTACGTTGCGACCCACCTCGATCCGGATCTGCAGCAGGCATTGGACG
>JAICSB010000111.1 GCA_025937115.1 Pseudonocardiaceae bacterium
TGGATCCGCTCACTACCACGCTTGGCACGCGCTGCGGTCATACCCTCAGGGTAACTCATGCCCAAATCCATGCCCATAGATCATCTGAGAGACCGAGACCAGACTGTCTCTGCTGGTCAACCGGTGGGGCGGGTGGGGATCCAACCCACGACCTGACGGATTATGAGTCTCCGAATTCACCCGGCAGGAGTACGCCACGTGGGCACTAGCTCGCACAACTTCGCGACTGGAGTCCTCGGCAGGCACGCGGAGACGCGAGTTCATGGACAGATCCATGGACACAAATGTCCACTGTGGACGTACCTGTGATCACGGTTGTCACACTGCGCTGCTGCCGAATTTGGCTCTATGGGGATCTCAAGGCGCCGCCCACGGCGGCGCTGACATGGCTGATCTGGTAGTCGGCTCGCGTGCCCGCCTCGGGCCGATCCCGCTTGCTGCGCGCGGCCTGGCGGCCGTGCTCGCGCGGGTCCGGCCCGGCGGCCGACTCCAGTACGTCGACTTCGAACGCGCGGTGCGCAATGGTGCGGCGGATCGTCAACTCGCTCAGGGCTCATGGCGAGGCAGGTCGAGATGGCCACGATGAGCTGACGCGCGGGGACCGCGACCCGGGCCCATGGTTCCGAGAGGTGGCCAGCCATGAACGCCACGGTGTCGCGTCCGCACCGGATCTACCGCATTACCAGCGTGTCACCCGGTGGACACGTCGCAATTCGCGACGTCACCGATGTCCTGATCAGAGGCTGGCGCTCCAGGTTTGCTGGTTGGCGCCTTATTGGCTTGCATTTCACAATGAAAAATCTCCCGGGGGAGAATGCTAATATCGGGAACATCGTCTACCTTCAAAAGGGAAGTTCTTTTCCCGGTCGGTTCACCAGGATCATCCCCAACATTTTTATAACTGATTACACCTGTAATGCCGTCGAAAGGAGTTTTGCGATTTCTTTGAAGTATCTTCAAGTACACGTCGGCAGGCACAATCGAGCGTGGATTCCACTCCTGCTGAGAGTCACCGCGAAGGATGTCTTCGTCCAGATGTTGGACTGCGTCGAGTGCCAGCTCAGCTGCGTCGTAGGCTGCCGTCATTCTCTGGCCGATTAGCCCGTTGCCCCGACCGCAATACTGGCGAAATATGTCCGTCTCATTGATCAGTTGGAAAAATCGCAGTATTGAACTATCAGAAGTTTCTCGAAAAAATTCACAAGTGATCAAGTCGCTTCTCGACGAATAGACCACCGGTAACATTGCAGGTGCGTTCTTGCGAAGCGTTGAGTTCTCCATATAGCGACCTACGGAATCACTTGCGATCACATTTAAAGATCGGCCATCGGGACACTTGAGTGCTTCCAAGAAATCTGAAAATTCCGTCCATCGCCCCGCGAAGATCGCTACTCCTCGATAAGTGCACGCGTCGCCAGGAAATTGTGCTGCGTCGAACAACTCGTCATCAATTCTGGGATTGTTGATGTTATGATTGTCAATCGCGATCCCTAAACCTGGTAGCGTTGCGTTCAGATCGTGGACGAGCGTGTTCACGAATAGGTCCTTGTCGATGCTTGACACCCCGCCGATGGTCCAGTAAATTTTCGCATTTTTTACGTGTAGTACCTTGTTGGCGTACTCGCCAATCATTCTCGCTTGATCTTTGTTCGGTGCGCTGATCTGAAGGTAGAGTTGCGAGTTTCTATCTATCTGATCTGCCGACAGGGCTGTTGCGATCGCCGGGAGACCGATCATATTTAGTTTCCTCAGAGCTTTAGCCGTAGTGTCCCGGCTTTCGTCCCAGCCGATCACGCCCACCACCGTGGGATCGTCTGCAGCCAAACGCCCGATCATGTCAACCGCCTCGGTGGCGTATTGCATTTCGTGGCCACCGTTAGCAATCACAATATTCAGCAACGGAAATTTGTCGGTCGCTGGTCGAACGATACTATCTTTTTGCGCGACCGCGAGCCCCTCCAATTCTTCGCGTTCCCCGGAGTACGCTTCTTCGGTGGGGTTGGTTGGCCTACCGGTGAAAATGCCGAGATAGACAAGAGTGATATATGGGCGTCTCCGCTTGCCATCCTCCCAAAGAGTGCGGATTGTTCGGTTCTGCGCAAATATCGTATCCTGGCTGCGAAGTAGCGCTTCCTGACCTGACGTGTTTTTCTGGCTGGGCTCGTCATTGAACCGAAAGTAACTACTGTCGCTGTAGCCGATGCATTCTCCGCCGATGCTACGAATGTTGACCTGCCCGCGGAAAGGCCAGTGTCTGCAGTCCAGCCCACCCCCGTACTGCCAACCTACCCATCCGATCCCGGCCAAGACGGGCACCACGGCAACCGCTGCTACGACGATACGTCGGGCGAATCGCGGTGGTCGACGTGACCCAATCGGCTCGAAGGTTGGCTCCAAACCGGCGGACTCGGTCACCGAAATCGGTAGGTCCCAGGCGGTATCGACACGGGCCCGTCGGCTGCCGGGTAGGGTCTCGACCCACTCCCGGTAGACGGCATCACGGTAGACTGGATCGCTGCTTCGACGTATTCCCGAGTCGGGCTCAACGACACCACGGACGGTCGCCTGGTTCGGCGCTTGCGGTACCTCGTCACTGCTGCACACCACAAGCAGTGGATCGCTTTGACCAGTTTCGTTGCGTACCTCATTGATGAGTTGCAGCAGTCGGTGCCCAGCAGAATTCTCGACTGGCCACCAAACCCGCCCGACGTGCACTAGCGCAGCGGGATATCACCGCGCTCTACCGGTTGCTCACTGACGCGGGGGTCAGTCAGCAACAGATCGCCTGCCTGACCGGGCAGTTACCCTCTGAGGTGTCGGATATCCTCAAGGGTCGCCAAGTCATGGCCTACGACGTGCTGGTCCGGATCGCCAAAGGCCTCGACGTACCGCGCGGGTGGATGGGCCTGGCCTACGATGCTGAGGAGGCTGCTGAGTCTGCGACCCCGGTGCCCGGGGAGGAGGTCGTTGACGAGGACATGAAACGCCGCGCAATGCTAGCCATCGCCAGCGCGGCCTTGCTGGGTGCGCCCGTGCTCGGTGAGGTGCTGGAGCTCCCCACGCCGCCGAAAACGCCGACCCCGCTGCCGTCCCGGCTCGGGGCGTCCGACGTCGCCGCACTCAAGGAGCTGACCGCCCAACTGCGCAGGGGAGCCCGCACCTACGGGGGCGGCGCCGACGTGATCACCACCGTGGCGAACCGGTCACGGTCACTGATGTCGGTGCCCGCAAGTGACCCGATCAAGTCCCAGTTGGGTTCAGCGCTGGCCGACCTGCACACCCTCGCCGGGTGGTGCTGCGTCGACTCGGGCCTGCACGATCAGGCTCGCGCATGTTTCGCCACCGCAATGGATCTCGCCGCCGGTGCCGGCGACGGAGTACAAGTCGCGTCGGCGTTGTGGCACGCGAGCATTCACATGCGCGACGCCGGGGCCTACAACGACGGCCTAAAAGCATGCCAGCTCGGTCTGATCAAACTCGGCGAAACCCCGGACGCGCCAGGAGCAGCCGAGGCGGCGGCGTGGCTGAACGCGGAGTCCGCGCGAGTGTCAGCAGCCATGGGGCACAGCGATGCAGCAGAGCGGTCACTCAAGGCAGCGCGAGAGTGGCAGCCCGCTACGGCATACGACCTCGCCGATATGGAGTGCGTGACGTCGTATGTGTATCTCTGGCTCGGACGGTTGGACACCGCCGAAAGGTTCGCGGCGAACTCAGTGCGGCACTGGACCGCAGAGGGAACCTCCCGCCACGAAGGGGTACTAGCTGACATCGCCCTAGCCACAATCCACACCAAGACCAACCAATCCGATGCCACCCCATTGGCTCATCGCGCCATCGCTGGCGTGGCACCGTTGCACTCTCTCCGTACTCGACAGATCAAACTCGCCCCGCTAGTCAAGGCGCTCGATGCGCGGGCCGATTCCACGTCCCGAGACCTGGCACATCGTGCTCGCCACCTGGCAGGATCGGCGTAGCCATCACACCGCTCCGTCGCTCTAGGCGAATCGGCCATAACAGTTATCTCTGCGGCCACGGTTAAATCGGTTTATTCTGGCGCTTCGGCATCTGGGAGCCAAGAATCTCGGCGGCCTTGCGGTCGGACGCGGCGACCCATGCTGCATAGACGCGGAGGGTGGTCGCTCCTCCCCCACCGTGGCCGAGGCGCCCGACGACGGTGCGAAGATCGACGCCGGCCGTCAGTAGCTTGGTGGCCGAGTAGTGCCTCAGCGCATGAATATGCGTGTCGATGCCGAGGCGTTCGGCCATGTCCTTGTACCGGCTGGATACGGCGTGCGGCGAGTACGGCTTGCGGGGATCAATGGCGTGCACTCCGGAGAACACGTATATGTCCTCGCTGAACTCGATCCCAAGTTCAGCGAGCCGCTGTCGGCAACGGTCCTTGTGCTCGCAGAGCAGCACAATGGTCTCCGTGTCGAGCGCGATCCGGCGCATCTGGTGCGTCTTTGTGTCCTTCTCCTTGCCCACGCCGCGCCGGAGCGTGTAGCTACTCCTGATCTCGATGACGCCTTCGTCAAAGTCGACGCGCGACCACCGAAGCGCGCAGACCTCACCACGCCGGATGCCCGTGGTCATCACGAGCCAGACGAGCGTTCCCCAGTCATCGTCCATCTCGAACGCCGCTTCCACCAGCTTGGCCGCCACCGCTGGCGACGGTGGATCGGGCTGTGGCGGTGTCTGCTTCGGCCGCCGGGTCGTCTTCGTGGCGTTGGTACCAACCCAGTCCCACCGAACGGCGGCGTTCAGCGCGCCGCTGATAATCGAGTGGATCTGGCGCACGGTCGACGCCGCCATCGGCTTGCACGCGTGCAGCTTGCACTTCCCCGCCTTGCAGTCGTGCTCGCCTACCACCCGGTGCTCGACGAACGGACGCCCGTCACAACGCACGCGGCAGCGGCGTAACTCGGCATAGAAGCTCTCCAGCATCCGGGCGGTGAGCCTGTTCACCGGCACGTCGCCGAGCGCGGGCCGAATCGTCCGCGTGATGTAGCCGCAGTAGCCCTCGCGGGTGCTGTCCTCATGCTCGGACGTCCGCATCCACTCGTCGACGGCGTACCCGAGTTTCACCGAGGACGGCGTTGAGCGCTGCTTGTTGACCTGGGTGCGGAACTCGGCGAGCTTGTCCTCCGCTCTCTTGTGCGCCTTCCTGTCGGTACCCGAGATTGACGCGGTGAGGTAGACGTCTCGGCCGGTCACCGGGTCCTTGCCCGCGAAGAACCGGACCTGCAACGAGCTGCCGCGTTGCCGGATGTTCCCGCGCCGGCGTCCGGTCTCCTCTGGCTGGGCCATGAGGCCAGCATAGACCGCAGTTCAAGGACAATCCCATGGACAACACCGAGATCAAAGATCTTGATACGGAGGATTTATGCTGGTCAACCGGTGGGGCGGGTGGGGATCGAACCCACGACCTGACGGATTATGAGTCCGCTGCTCTGACCAGCTGAGCTACCGCCCCGGACGGGTGCTTGAGGCTAGCCCACCACCGACTCGGCGCCATCACGGGAGGCATCTGATCACTAAGCAGCCACTCTGAGCGGCGTCTCACGTCCCAAGCCCGGTGCGCCGAGGTCCGGATCGACGCGATTTCCCCCGACCGGCGTAGAACCGGTAAGGACGCCACGGCCGTAGAACCGGTACGGACGTCACGACGCTGCGCGTTGCACTGTCTGCGGCTGCCCTGCCGGCGGTCGGTACCGTGGCCAGCGGCGGGCCCGGAGGTGGAGCACCGGAGGGGAGCGATGGACGACTTCATTTCGCACAGTTCGTGGATGCGCGACATTCCCGATGCGGCTGCAGTGACAACACTGAGCATTCCTGGAACCCATGATACATGCAGCGTCGGCGGCCTCCTCGGATTTGGTAAGACTCAGAACCTCGACTTGCCAGACCAATTGCATGCTGGGATACGGTTTGTCGATATCAGACTTGCGCATTATCGGGATGACCTCTACGTTCACCATGACGTTGTGCATATGGGAAAGTGCTACGCAGACGTTCTGAATACTTGTTCCGACTTCCTCAGGCAACACCCCTCAGAAAGTATCTTCTTGTCAGTGAAGAACGAAGAACGCTTCGATAGCACGCTCGGCAGATTTGCCCCATCCGAAGTCTTTGGAAAGTCTCGAGGGGACCGTGCGAGCTGGGTGGTCCGTTCGAAGTCGTTTGAACACGCATTTCAAGCGAGAACGTGGCAGTATGTCGACGACGAGTCACTATTCTACAATCTTCCTGCCCGTGTTCCTGCACCCGATTCTGAGACTTCCAATCCGACGCTGACGTCCGAAACGACACTGGCAGAAATTCGCGGTAAGATTGTTTTACTGCGCAGATTCGAGGGCAGTAAGCACGTCGGATTCGACCTTAGTTATTGGCCGGAAAATCGGCGCTTCAGAACCATGAAAGGACTCATCTGCGCTATCGAAGATCACTATCACGCCCCTGGCGAAGAGTCCAAGTACAACTTCATCATAACCCACCTGGAGGAAGCGCAGCGACGTGCTCCAAAAGATCTGTACATCACGTTTACCAGCGCCGTTAACCTGAAGGCTCACGGCTACGCAAAGACGATAAATCCACGCCTCAACGACTACCTTTCAGAATCCCCACCGGGGCGGGTCGGAATTATCGCGATGGACTACTTCGAAGAGCCACGAGAATTAGTCTCCAACGTGATAAAAATGAACGCTACGGCTACGGTCACAGCCGGCCACGGCGCGGGCGCGCCAGCTATGGCCGACATATCGGGCGATGATCACAGTTTGTCCGCGGTAGCTGTCATCGCGACTGATGTGCTGAGGTAATCAGCCATCCGACGGCCACTCCAGCGTGTTACTGACCATGGTGGACGAGCCGAGCCGCGTGTCGCGGGAAGGCGCAGGTTTGAGTGACGGGGCCGTTCGGGTATATCGGTCCTTGTGGCCAAGACTGGCGGGGTGACGGCAATGCGCGAGACCGAGCGCAAGTACGAGGCGACCAGCGCGCTGGAGCTGCCGGACCCGGCCAGGTTGACCGGGCTGGACGCCGGTTCGGGCGCCGAGGAACAACAGTTGGATGCGGTGTACTTCGACACTGCCGATCTGCGGCTGGCCCGGGTCGGCATCACGCTGCGGCGTCGGGAGGGCGGATCCGATCCGGGATGGCACCTGAAGCTGCCGGTCGGCGCGGACAGCCGAGACGAGCTGCGGATGCCACTGGGTCGTTCCAGCCGCAAGCCGCCGGCGGAGTTGCTGGGGCTGATCCGGGTGTATACCCGCGGTGCCGCCGTGGTGCCAGTCGCCCAGCTCAATACCCGGCGGCGACGGTGGCTGCTCGCCGGCCCGGACGGCCAGGCGCTCGCGGAGCTGGCCGAGGACCAGGTCAGCGCACACACAATGGGTGAGCAGACCAGGGCGGTCTCCTGGCGTGAGGTGGAGGTGGAGCTCGCCGAGCACGGCCAGGTCGAGCTGCTGGACCGCATCGAGCGTCAGCTGCTTAAAGTGGGCGTACAGCGCTCGGGACATGGGTCCAAGCTGGGCCGGCTGCTAGCCGAGGAGCTGTCGGCGCGCCCCGCCACCCCGAAGCCGGCCGCCGCTTCCTCTGCCGGTGACGTGGTGCTGGCCTACCTGACGAAACAGGCCGAACAGCTGCGCAGGTACGACCCGCTGGTCCGCCGTGACGCCCCGGACGCGGTGCACCAGATGCGGGTGGCGGCCCGCCGGATGCGCAGTGCCCTCCAGGCGTTCGGCCGGGTGATCCCACGGAAGCGGACCCGCGAACTGACGATGGAGCTGAAGTGGATAGCCGGTGAGCTGGGCGGGGCGCGGGACTCCGAGGTGATGGCCGAGCGGCTCGCTGCGATGCTGGCCGAGCTGCCCGGCGAGCTGATCCTCGGGCCGGTCGCCGCCGCGGTCACCCGGTCCTTCGAACGCCGCGAGGCCGATGCCCGCCAGGTCGCGATCGCCGCCCTGGACAGCCACCGCTACTTGGCGCTGCACGACACAATCGACGCGCTGCTGGCGCACCCGCCGTTCACCCGGGCCGCCGCCCGCCCAGCCCGCCGGGAGCTCTCCCGGAGCGTGGCGCGGGCCTATCGACGGATCAAGTCGCGCATGCGCGACGCGAGTTCCCAGCCTGCGGGCGAGCAGCGCGACATCGCCCTGCACGAGACGCGCAAGGCCGCCAAACGGCTGCGCTACGCCACCGAAGCCGTCCTACCCGCATTGGGCAAGCCGGCCAAGCGGCTACAACGACGCCTGAAGAAAGTGCAGAAGCTGCTCGGTGCGCATCAGGACACGGCGGTGTCCCGACCCGTTCTGCGAGAGCTCGCCGCGCAGGCTCACCTCGAGGGCGGCAACGGCTTCACCTACGGCCTGATGTACGCCGCTGAATCCGCCCGCGCGCAGCGCGTCGAGCGCGATCTGCCCGCGGCGTGGAAGCGCCTGCGCAAACCGAAGAACATAAAGTGGCTCACCCGACACTGACCAACGACCGGTGATTCGTGGTTACGATGCGAACTGGAGGCCGTTGAGGGGAGACCGTCGTGCCGGCATTGCGGCGCATCGTCCACCAGATCCACTCTCTTGAGATCGGCGTCTCCACCCGGTATGAACAACATCATCTTGTAGTTGGCCGGGACCGGGCCCAGGCGCTGTTTGAAGATCCCGCCCTGGCGTCGGTGCGTGTGCACATCGCGGCACCGGGGGACCCGGTCCGGATCATCGCGCCGCTCGACGTGGTGGAGCCGCGCTCCAAGGGACCAGCCGGCGGAGCGTTTCCCGGCTGGATGGCGCCGGTCAACCGCACACGCGGCGGCGACATTCATGTGCTGCGCGGCGCCGCGGTGCTGGCAGCCGGGTTTCTGCCGCGCAATCAGGAGGGCCTGATCGACATGTCCGGTCCGGCCGCGCAGCTGTCCCCGTTCGGCCGGACGAACAACATCGTGATCGAGTTCGACCGCGCTGACGGCGCCTCCTGGCAGGAAGCTGAGATCGCGCTACGCCGAGGGCTGCTGCGGGTAGCGGTGCACCTCGCCGACGCCGCCGTCGACGCCGCGCCCGACGCGGTCGAGGAGCTGGCGCCACCGCACCGCCCGGGCACCCCTACTGGCGGCCTCCCCCGGGTCGGCGTGATCACGAACCTGCAGACTCAGGGCGCGTTCAAGGACGTCTTCGTCTACGGGCGCAGCATGGCGGGCAGCCTGCCCACCCTGTTCGACCCCGCCGAGATCGAGGATGGGGCGGTGGTCAGCGGCCAGTACGGGCACCCGGCGCTGCGCAA
>JAICSB010000003.1 GCA_025937115.1 Pseudonocardiaceae bacterium
ACCGGCGGGCTGCCCGGGACCGCGATCCATTTCCCGGCGTTGGTGGATCGGTTCTGGCAGAACACCCGGCGCTGTGTCGGGTGGGAGGTGCAGTACTTCGGCACCGTCGAACCCCAAAAACGCGGCGCCCCGCACTTCCACGCCGCCATTCGCGGAGCCATTCCACGCGCCGAGCTGCGAGCGATCACCGCGGCGACCTACCACCAGGTCTGGTGGCCCGCCCACGACACTACAGCGGGGACCGGCTGCCGGTCTGGGACACTCGCGCCAAGGCCTTCACCGACCCCGACACTGGTACCCCGCTGCCGACCTTTGACCAGGCGTGCGAGGACCTCACCGAACCCGCCCACGTCGTCCGCTTCGGGCAACAGGTCCACGTCAAAGGCATCCTCGGCGGCACTGAGGAAGCTGGCCGCCACGTCGGATACCTCACCAAATATTTAACCAAATCGGTAGGCCACGCCGCCGGCCTTGATAAGTACGCCACCGACGCTCAGCGTGACCACGCCCACCGGCTTCACGCCGAACTCAGCATCACACCGTGCTCACCCCGGTGCGCGGTGTGGCTGCTCTACGGCATCGCCCCCCACGGCGCCCGGCACTCCATGACACCCGGGCGGTGCAAGGGCAAAGCCCACAAGCCCGAACA
This sequence comes from Pseudonocardiaceae bacterium, assembly GCA_025937115.1. Next base: position 650 of record JAICSB010000003.1, read on the forward strand.
CCTGGGCATCGCCGGACGCCGCGTGCTCGTCTCCCGGAAGTGGTCCAACAAAACCCTCAACGTGTCGTTATGTAGTACGTCCACCCAAATAGCCCATCGGGGTATCCGCAGGTCATCAGTCGCCAACGGCAGTGCAAGCGGGCTGCGGTGGCCGGTCTCACCAGTTGCGTCGCTTCCAGCGGAGGTCGCAGATCGCAACGATGAGAACCGTCCCTGCGACCGCCCGAGCCGATGATCGCCAGAACTGTGCTTCCACGCTGGCCCGCCGGCTAGAGGGTGGTAGACGAGGCGGCGGGGCCGCAGTTGGCGTGCCCCGCCGCCGTCCTCGTTTGGTTCGGTGCTTAGTCGTCCCAGCACCAGTACCGGCGGTTGTACCGGCGGTCCCAGTCCCAGTGTCCGCGGTGATGCTCGTGGTGGCCACGCCGGTCGTCGCGGTCGTGGTCATGATCTCCCCGGCGGTCGCGGTCAGTGTGGGTCATGCCGCTGGTAAAGACTTCGGATACCTGCATGCGGTCCCTCCTTATTGTCGGGACGGCTTTTGTTGCGTCCCTAAAGGAGTTATCGCTCCAGGTTACGGGAACGTTTCCATCAGGTTGCAAATAGTTTAAGTTGGTAGCGGGCTCTGGGCAGCCGAGGTACCCCTAACAAGATCTCTTTAAGCAGCGCAGGCGAGAGGTGCGAACGGGGATACCTCCCATGCTGCATCATCTAATGTAGCGGGACTACATGACCTGCGGTACGTGAAAGATAGTCCGTGGAAGGGGTGGCCGGCCTCTGGGCATCCGACATATTCGCCTACCCAAGCCGATCTCGCGGTAGCCGACACCTCCCGCATGGCTAACAACGTCCGTCCGTCGCTCGCAAGGAGATAACCCGTACGGTCCGTAGTCGATAGGTAACGCGTGCAGGTCGCGAGCGGCACGGTCCGGTTTCCCGTGCCGCTCGCTCATCACCCGCGCCCCCGGCGACCGGGTCCGGACGCCACTGCTATTACGCACGGCAACCGGTTGTAACGGTGGGTCACCGACATCCGATATACCGAACGCTCGGCTGGCGCGTCAGCGGTCGGGTGGCCAGCGGCACGGGCCAGGTGTTCGGCTTCCTTAGATCGTGTCGCTGGCCCTCCCGACGTGCCGTCAGTCGAACTGGCCGGCACGTACTCCGGCGGTGAACGCGGCCCACTCGGCGGGAGTGAAGGTGAGCGCGGATCCGGCGGGGTCCTTGGAGTCCCTGATAGCCGTTGCGCCGTTAAGCGCCGCTACCTCTAGGCACTGGCTGTTGGCGCTTGATCTGGTGCTCTTGCGCCAGACGGCTCCGGACAGGTCGATCTCGGACATTGCTGCACCTCCTTTCATTCATCCGTCAGTGTAGCCAGCAGGCTGGTCGACTGGTCAGGGCTGGACGCCACGGCCCGGAGGTGTTCAAACAGCAGGCGGTACCGCCGTAGGTCGGCCTCGCTTTCCAGGAACAGGTCACCGGCCATGGTGTCGATGTGCACGACGGCCGGATCGGCCGGGTTGGGGAAGTCGAGCAGCGCGAACGAGCCCGGCATCCCGGCGTGGGCGCCGGCACTGTATGGGATGACTTGCAAGGTCACGGGCGGTTCGCTGGCTGCCTTGATCAGGTGGACGAGCTGGGCGCGCATCACATCTGGACCGCCGACCTGCCGGTGCAGTGCGGCTTCGTCCACAATGGCCCAAAGCCTCAGAGGGCTGGGCTTGCTGAGCAGGTGTTGCCGCTCAATGCGGGCTTGAACGCGCTGTTCAACGTCGTGCTCGCTGGCCATCGGGAGTCCACCCTTGATCACCGCTCGGGCGTAGTCCTCGGTCTGGAGCAGGCCCGGCAGGAACAGCGACTCGTAGTTGCTCACTGATCTCGCTTCGGCCTCGAAGCCGATGTAGGTGGTGTAGTCCTCGGGCAGCTCGGAGTGGTAGGGCTGCAGCCAACCTTGCCGCTCGCCCTCGCGGCCGAGCGCGAGCAGCTCGGCGCGGTGGGGTTCGCCGACGCCGTACAGATCAAGCAGCGCGGTGAGTGTCCGCTTCTGTGGGCGCTGCACGCGGGCTGTCTCCAGCCGGTAGATCGTCGCCTCGTTAATGCTCGTCCGCTCGCTGACTTCCTCGCGTGTCATCTCTCTGGACTCGCGCAGCCGACGCATTTCCGCAGCTAAACGGCGTAGCCGGACAGTCGGGGTCATCCGACCGACCTCCTCCGAGACTGGACAGCAACCGACACTCCGCAATGATTGCATATGCATACCTTGCATTTGCCGGGTAGGCGAGAGCATGCTAGGCGCGCAGCCTAACTGCTCACACCACCGCTGGCGTAGCCGCCAGGCGCGCCAGGCCCCTAGCCCCGGCCGCCGGACGGCGCCTAGACCTAGAGGAGTCACCGTGGGCAAGCACAGCAAGCAGCAAGGACGCCACGTACCGCAGCGCCGCACGATCGCCACCGTGGACCTGGTCGACGTCAACGGCACCGCGCACCGAGTGACGGTCGACGCTGCGGCTGACGGACTATCACGGGGCCGGTATGCGACGGTGTGCGGTGGTGACGTGCTGCCCGCCGCGCTGGTCGCTCGCGAGGCTCGCTACTGCCGGTTGTGCGCTCCGATCCCAGCGCAGAGATCAAGGGCCGGGCGGTGAACGCCGACCAGTCCGGTGCTGGTGACAAGCCGCCGGTCCGCCGGGTGCGCGACCCGAACCGCCGGGTTATTGACGTGTATTGCTCGACGCACGGCGGTCCGCGCGATTTCACCAACTTGGTTTGCACGAAACGTGATGACGTCATTGAGCTTGATCCGCACGTCACGGGTCAGTGCGTGATCATCCTCCGCGAAAAAGCCGCCAGCGAATTGTTCGATGTCCTCGGGGAATGGCTCGGATGAATCCGGTGAGCGGTCCCCCCAAGATCCCGGCCGGGCGCCGGTCGAGCCACAGCCCCCGTCACGCTCCCGGCGCCCGGCCGGTTCCATGCCCCTATTGCGGGGCCACCAGCGGGGTCCGGCAAACCAGCGACATCGGCCGCATACAGGCGTGGTCCTGCGACCGCTGCGACACCGACTGGGCGTTCACCGTGCCGGACTCGCGCACGGCCGCCGCGCTACTGGGTGACCTCGGGGCGGCGGCTGAGGAGATCGGTCGACTGCGCTGGACACTGACCCAGGTGTGCGCGCTGGCCGACCAGGCGTCCCGGCTCACCGATCGTGAACTGCGTACACGGCTGCTCGCGCTGACCCTTCGGATGCCCGATGAGCCGATGGGGCTGTCTCGCCGCTGGGGGCGCCCCTCCCGGGGCGTGCTCACGGCGCGCTGCGGGTGGCCGACCTCATGTTCCAGACGTTCACGAAGACTAACCCAGGACCGGCGATTTTCTGTGGAGAGAACGATCACCGGGAGGGGAATCCGAGTCTCGTCGCCTCGTCGTACGCCGCGTGCTTAACGAAATGGCGTTCGCGTGGGGAGAGCTTGCGGTCCTCACAAACGTGCATGGCGGTGATCATCACGTTGTTAACGGTTCGGCGTCGGAGGTGGGATTTTTCACCCGCGTGGGCAGGATGCTCGCGAGCGATGGCCTCGCCGATGGGAGTGCCACGGACGTGAGCGGCCTGTTCGACCTCTTCTGCGGTTAGACCGGGAAGTCCGTCACCCACGTGGGCGGAATGCTCGGGGGCGATAGCCTCTCTGATGGCGGCCTGTTGGATCTCTTTTGCGGTTGGACCGGGCCCGAGACGAGCCTTCGTGCGCCGGTCAATCAGCTTAATAATACCGAACACAGCGACGCCGACAGCGGCACCGGCTAGGAGCACGGGCCAGGCCGCGATCACGATCTTGACGATGACGTAGATGAGGACGCCGAGGAGCGCTAGTACGAACAGGATCCCCAGCGCTTCGTTGTCAGCTTCGCGCTGCTTTCGACTACGCCGTCTGCTGCTGCCACTGTAAAAACGGAACGGGCCGATACCGACTGACATACGCATGCTCGATACTCCCGAGACTAGCAGTGGGGTGAGCCGCGGAGGCTCACAGCCATTGCGCGACCCCACCGTGGCCTGAGCAGGTACCTTGCCGATGCTGACTGAAGCTGTAGGCCCCGTCCGCACACTTCGCTGTCGCACCAGCGGGACGCGCGGAAGCTTGCTCGGGTCTGTGTACACAGTTGCCGCTGCTATTGCGGTAGTAGTCCGCGGCGCATGACCCGCTTCCCTGCAATTGGCTGTCTGGTGCGGGAGCCACTGCGACGGGCATCTGGGGAGTCGGGCCGATCGCTCCTACCGGGGTGCCCCAGTAGTGCTCCAGGCTGGCGATGTGGGCATCGATGGAGGCATCGGTGCTCGGGCACTTCACGGCGCAGATGTTTGCGCTGGCAGAGGACGCGGGGGGCATGCTCACCGCGGGAGGCAGGGAGTAGGGCTCGGTGTGGTGGAAGCCACTGAGAAACAGGCCGCCCATGATCACGGAGGTGATCAGGACGGCAATTGCTTTGGGGGTCATCGGAGCCTCAACGGGTTTGCGGAGACGGCGGGAGGTGCAGGGGTGTCAGCACTGGATCATCGCAGTCAATAGGGCATGCAGATGGCAACGCTGCCCTAATACTGCAACGGGAGCGTCCAGCGATCATCCTCGTGCCAGCAATTGCTTGCTGACGCCATTAACAAACTCCTCGGCCTCGGAGCGGGTCCAGGGCCAGCCAACCGAAGGACGCGCGGCGCCATCGGCGGCGGTAACCGAAACCATCGGCGATCCCCAGAGAAGGAGAACTCCAGCGACCAGTGGAACGATCGCCAGGATGACGGCGCTACTGCCATTTGACAAGCAGATGAGCCCAACCAGAACAAGTATCGCCCCCCAAACCGTGTGCCGAGTCGTGTCCAGCCTGGCCGACACCACGTGGCGCATAATCAGATCTTCCCTCCTTGCGCCGACAAAGAGGCTCTTCTTGACATTGTAATAGACAGCCAGGTTAGTGACAGTGCCGAACTGATTCGATACAGTCGTTCTTTCGACGGGTGGTGACGCCTCGGGTGGAAGTCCTGTAGGGGGTGGCGGGTTCAAGATCATAGCATTATTCCTTTCCCGCTGGTGTCGGACCACAGGCACCGGAATGCCGCCTGCGACATGGGCTGGACTGTTTTAAGAGCCAGGGATGAGCAATAAAGAAGGCGCAGAGGGTGCCCGGATGGCGAGCAACCTCCGACTCAAGGGTGACCCGGTCGACGAGGATCATCGGAAGACAGAAGATGCCGGGTGGGGATCGCAGCTCATGATGAGTTTCCTCAGGGTGACAGTGCGGTTTAAGCCTGCAATACCTGATCGTGCGGAAAAGTCAAACGTGACCTAGATTTTCCTGTACCACCCGAATGGCGTAGAACGTTCATGGCTCAGTGATGGTCTGCTTACTTTACGTCGACCGCCGACCCCCGTATTAAAGACTTACGGGCGCCGTGAACGGATGGCCGTCACCGTTATGACTGGGGATGATGACGGTCCCCGGTCGCGAGGGGTAAGGCCGCCGGGGCTAGCGTCATCATTTGTGGTCGCAGATGATGACGGACCGAATCGATCCCGTCGGGTACTGCGGGTGGTCCGGCGGGGAGAGGTACTGGAACCACCGAAGCGGAGCACAAATGCAGCGGCAGCGCAGCGGTACCGCGCGCGCCAGCGTGGCGAGGACGTCCCTAAGAAGAAGCCAGGCCCGAAGCCCTCCACGATCACGGACTTACGGCAGCAGCTGCGCGACCGTGACCGGCGCATTGCGGAGCTAGACAACTTGCTGCGGATTGCCACGGAGCGGCTAGCACGGCAACGGCAGCACTTGACCCTGCCTGGAGTGGCCGGCGAGATGCTCACCGTGTTGCGCAGAACCGATCCCCGGTACGACCTACCCGAAGTGCGGGTACTGCTTTGTGATCTTGTGGTCGAGATCGAGGACCGTCACAAACACTGGCTGGAATGATGACGTCCGTTCTACGGTACCGACCGGATCCGTGACCTGGCCTCGATCCACAGGGCATGTTGATCATGGAAGGTAGACAGAGATGTTGGCACCCGGGGCTGACCCCGGGCCACCTAGTTGATCATGAACTTTCGGGGGAAATATCTGGTGATCCGTGACGGTGATCGTCGTCGACGTCCAGATGGGACCCATTGCGCACAGTGCTCGAAGATCGCCGAGACTCCACGGTTCGCCAGCGGACACCACGCGTCCCGGCTGCTGGCTGCTGGCTGGTGTCTAGGGATCCGCAGCGGTCAGAGTCTGGGCAGGTTGCGCTCGATCCGGGTAGTCATGAGTTGGCCAGCGCGGCACTGGGCGCGGTGTCCTCGGCAAGCAGTCGGTACAGGGTGGACCGGCCTACCTTGAGCACGCCTCGGATAGTGGCCACAGACTCGCCGGCATCACGCATCCGGCGAGCCAGCGCTACCTGGTCGGCATCCAGTGCGGGGGGACGGCCGGTCTGTCGGCCACGAGCTCGCGCTGCCTCTCGTGCGGCGGCAGAGCGTTCGGCGATCAGTGTGCGCTCGTACTCGGCGAGCGAGCCGAAGATCCCCATGACCATCCGGCCGGTGCTGGTGGAGGTGTCCACGTTCTCGCGCAGCGACCGCAGCACAATGCCCTTGCCGTCGAGCTCGGCGACGGTCTCCAGGATGCCCCGTAGGGACCGGCCTAGCCGATCGAGTGCCACCACGACCACCGTGTCGCTCTCGCGCAGGTAGTCGAGCATCGCGAGCAGGCCCTCGCGATCGGTGCTAGCTCCGGAGAGCTTGTCATCAAAGATGCGCTCGACGCCGACCGCGAGCAGGGCGTCGCGTTGCTGGTCGAGGGATTGCGCTTTCGTGCTCACCCTCGCGTAGCCGATGGTTGCCATGCACCCAGTGTCCCAGAAGTCGGCCCTTAACACCATAGAACTGGTCCTAGTTTAGGGACAGCTTTCGGGACGCCCTGTCCTGGCGTCTGCGGTGTGCCCGGCGTCCCGCTGCAGTTGTCCCGTTTCCAACAAATCGGGACTGCCACCGGCGAGCATCGCGAGCGCGTCAGCCGCGCCGCGCAGATAGGCCAGATGCAGCGGATCGGCCACACAGTCCGGTGCCGCGTTTACCCCGTCGACCACCGCGCGCAGCCACATCGCGGCGTCGGACACGTCGGTCACCGGGTCACCGGCGGTGTGATCAGCGGCCATCGATCCATGCTCGCAACGTGCGGGCACGGGAGTAGTAGCCGGTGGCCAACTCGCGGGACTGCGTGGACTCGGCTCTCGCCCGCAACACCTCGACCATCGCCTCAGTGGCGGCGCTGGCGTCTGCTGGCAGCGTGCAGCCGGGTTCGGGCAATTCTCTAGCGCGAGCCTGGTAACCCTTGATCAGCATTGGATCACTGCAGGCTGCTGCCTTCGCCAGCAGTTCGGCGCGCTCGTCCGGTGCCGCGTTGGATTTGTGGACCTTGGTCAGCGGAGCAGAGTGTGCGGTGAATCTCGCGGTCGGATCGGTGGTGTAAGCCATGGGGTGGCTCTCTAAGGTCGGGTGTACGCGATAGTGATATCGGCCGCAGCGCGAGCGCTCTTCGCGGTTCCGTGATCGGCGCCAGCGATTGCCGCAGCCCTGAGGCTCTATGCGGCGCGCGCTCTATAGCGTCACTGTCAATCTTACCCGTGGTGACCGTCAGTCTGGGTACTACTCGCCAGCGCATCGCGTACCAAACGCTGGCTGAGCACAGTGCACGCCACGTCCACGCCGGCCACTGCGGTGAGTACGTCCCTGGCGACCGCGCCGACTGCGTCGAGTCTGTCCCAACTGGTGCACGGATTGATATTGCTCAGTAAGTTGATCAAGCCTTCCGTATCGGCCCGCAACACTGCGCACAAATAGGCCCGTGCCCACTGATCGTGGTGTCGCTCCAGCGGCGTGGTCATCGCGGATTCATCGCACCGCTGGTCACCGCAGTGCCCGCCGCCGTTTCGCGGCGTCGCCCAGCATGATCAGTCGGATGATCTCTGCAGCGACCGACTGGAGACCTCGCGCCTGAATTACGGAGAGCATCAGCTGCCAGCAATCGGAATCTCGATCATGAGCGCGCTCTAGGACGGCCGACCACGACGGCGGCTCCTCCGCGTCGACGTCGGTACCGAGTTGCCCGGCGCGCAGTCGCAGTGACCCGGCCGTGGCGGCGAGCTGCGCATGGCTTGCCTTAGCGGCGGCGACCTCGGAGATCAGGGCGTCCAGCGCATCGCTGATCACTGCGACCGTGTCGGGGAGCAGCGACGGCAGGTCTGGCAGTCGGTCGGTGTATGCCGCCAGCGCCGCGCCGTAGCTCGCGACATCGTTGTCAAGTTGCTGCCAGGCGAGGACGTCGGCGATCTTGGCATCCAGATCGGCCAAGAGGGTGCCAAGGTGCTCGGCGGCGTGCCCACGGTCGGCCAGTTCCCGTTCCCTAAGGTGAACCCTTTCCGCGAGCAGATCGGCGTTCTCGCCGACTTCGATGCAGTCGGCCCAATCGGTCCGGGCAGCGCTGAGGTCCTCGACAATGTCGCGTTGCTCGCTGCGGATGTCTTCGAGTCGGTCGCCGAGCTGCCGGCGCCGCTCGCGCAGCGTGACCAGGTCATCCGTCGTCGCAGTGGTCACGCCGCGCTCACCCCGGATCGGATGCTGTCGGCCTCGCGCTCGATCAGCGCGACGAGTTGGCCGTCGACGCCTCGCCCTAGCGCGGTGGTCCTGGCGCCCCCAGCGTGCCCTAGAGCGTTGCGGAGCTGCGTCCGCTCGTGCTGGGCCTGCGCCAGCCCTCCGGTGATCTCCTGGCGCTTCTCGCGCAGCCGGTCGGCCTCGACCTTGAACGGTTCGTGCAAGATCGTCGTGATTGCGCCGACCACAGTCGACAACTCGGCGCGTCGCTGATCAGAATTGATGTTGATCTTGAGTTCATCTCGTCGGGAAATCAGCTCGTCGAGGGTCGGTCCGTTACTACTCACTTGTGCTCCCTAATTCGACTTCGAGTCGTGCGATTTCGGCGTCGATGCCGCCGAGCGTCATGATTTCAGTGCGGAGCGGTGCGAGCGTGCCGAGCAAACGGGCCCTGTGCTCCTCCCACCGCGCGATGCCCAGCCAGGCGTCGATGCGATTACGCAGTCCCGCCTTGACGTCCATCGCGATCGTGAGCAGGTCCTTAACCGCCTTATCGGCCAGCTCGCCAGCCTCGGCGCGGTGTTCGTCGACGTTGCGCATAGGGATCTCGGCGAGAGTTTGCCGATAAAGTTGGCCACAGCGCTGCCCGGTGAGACCGACCTCGGCGCCGATTTCCGCAAACGACCAGCGTTTGGCGCGCAGCTCCACCACTTTAGCGCGCTTCTGCGCTCCCTCTGGGGTCAATCTAGGTCTACTGAATGCCACCTGAAGCACCTCCCGACGAAAGTCTCATTGCGCCGCACGTTATCCGAGCGCACCTGCCGGGTACGGCCGCCCCGCCGTTCCCGCTCATGGCGCCTTGACTTTCCCCTTGCGCAAAGACGAAAGGCGGCCTTGACGGTAGGGGGTGGTGGTGGGTTCGGTGTGCCGCCGGCGGTGGGCATGGTTGTTGATCGTCATCCTTTGCAGGTGGTGACGGGTGAGTGACGGGTGTGATGGGTTTACAGCTTTGCCCCACACGCGTGTGGGGCAGTAACCGATAAACCCGTCACACCCGTCACTCGGCACCATCCGCGGCGAGTCCGATGCCGCGCCACACGGCGCCGATGTTGGTGCGGTTGGTGTCGTATCCCCGGCCTCGCAGCGCCGTGGTGAACGCCTTGTTAGTACCGGGCTCCTCGCTCTCCCGGGCGCACCACGCGGACCACGTGCCGAACAGCTCCGAGGAGCGCACAGTGAAGTTCGGGCCGAGCAGGCAACGCTCGTCGAGGAACCGTCTGAGCGCGTCGGATTCGATGCGGTAGCTGTTGGTGGCGGAGGTGACGGGCTCGGGTTCGTCGAGACCCCGGCTTCGCCAGTCGCGGTAGCCGTCGACGACCCACGTCAGGATCGCGTCGGCCTCCAGAACGAGCCGCTGTCCGAGGTCTTCGTCGCGCTCGGACGCAGGGATAACCACGGGCCAGGGCACCAGCTGAATGCGTCGCCATATCCCCTCGTCGGTACCCGAGACTAGCGGCTTGTGATTGGTAAGCATCACGAAGGTGTGCGACGGGTCGAACGACCAGAAGTCCTCCCGCATCCGGCGTGCTTTCAGTCGGTCACCGCCGGTCAGCCGTTTGACGGTGGCCTCGGCGAGTCGTCTACCCGCGTCGCTCTCGTGCAGGATCGCCAGCCGCAGGCCGAACAGGTCCGCAGTCCCAGTGGGGTGCGCATCGAAGTTGCGAGCAGTGAGCAGATCCGGGTCGGCAGCGTCGGCGTACTCGCCCAACGCGGCGATGATCGCGTTGATAAAAGTGCCCTTGCCGTTGGCCCCATCGCCCCAGAAGATCGGCAGCACATGCTCGGAGACGCGGCCCTCCAGCGCGTGCCCCACCAGCCGGGCGAGAAAGTCACGCATCTCCTGGACGGGTTGTACCCGTTGCAGAAACTTGGACCATTCGGCGCCCCTGGCTGCTGGGGCGTATGCGGCGCCGGTGAGCTTAGTCAGCAAGTCGGCTGGATCGTGGGCACGGAGCTGCCTGGTGCGCAGATCGAAGGTGCCGTTGCGGCAGTTGAGCAGGTATGGATCCGCGTCGAAGGCCTCGGGACTGATGGCGATCGCTTGGTGCGTGCTGGCCAGTGTCAGCGCGCCGGAGATACCGGCGGAGGACTCACCTCGGCGGCCCAGGTTCAGTGCAGCCTTGCGCTCCTGTTGGTCTGTGATGGCCAGAGCGTCGGTGTAGATGCGGCGGGCGATTGCCGTCATCCACCGTTTGGCTTGCCCGGTGGTGTCATGTGCCCAGCGCGTGCCATCCCAGACGAGCCATCGGTGCCAGACCGGGACATAGCGCAGTCGGCTGCCGTAGGACTGAATGAGCCGGTGTGCGTATCCCAGCTCGGTCCAGGGTTCGTACGGCATCGGATCCGCCGGCAATATCTCGGCACGGGCGCCGCAGGCTGCAGGTTTCGGGCTATCGATATTGCCTGAGTCCGCGCCCCGCAGTGGCAACTCCAACTTGCCCAGGCCGTTGCGCTGGGCGATCTCCTGTGCGAACTGACCACGGTCCGCGTGATCTCCCGCATCGTTCGTTGCGGTCACGGGCTCCACCGCCAGTCGGGCTGTCCGTCTGGAGTGGGTGGCAGCGGCCAGCCCGACCGGTGCAGCGGCCAGGGCGGTGTCGGTTCCACCCACTCCCCGCGCCGAACCCGCTGCGCGACCAGCGCGCAGATCTTCTCGCCACTAGGTGAGATGGTCGGCCGGATAGGGCGGCGGCCACGACGGCGCCGCTGGGAGGGAATCCCGCCATCCCAAGATCCAGGATCCCGCAGGTCACGCGAGCCCGAATCAGCAGCGAGCGGTGCGCTAGACTCGTCCCGATCGCTTCGTAGGCGGTTGCTCCTGGTGGTGGCGGGGGCGTCCGGTTGGCGGCCGGGCCCTCGCCCATTAATCACTTTCACGCCGCGTCTCGCCTCCCCCGTTGGTCGGGGTCGACAGCCATCGCCCGGAGCGCCGCAGCGGCCCGCTCCAGTGCGGCAGGGTCCTCCACCGTGGGCGGCAACCCCTGCGCAGCGCGGGTCTCGATGACCTTGCGAAGGACTGCAGGATCGGGCTGTCGCACCGGGGAGTTCACCCGGCGCCGTCGTCGGCCAGCGCCGCCAGCTCGCGCTCGGCGGCCTGTGCCGCAGCCGCCAACTCGACGGCGTGGTCGCGGCTGCGGCTGATCGCAAACTCAAGCCGGGCATGGCGCGCGGCTTCTTTGTTGCGCCCAGCCGTATGACCGGCCAGACGGGCGCGGAGGATGCGCTGCTGCGGGGTCAATCTGGTCGATGCTGCCATAATGGCGCGCACCTCCTCGGGTACCGGGGATGGTGGGCCAGGGGCTCGGCTCAGGTTTGGCGCCGTGTGGCCGGGCTCCTGGTTTTCAATCGGGCGCCCAGACTAATAGCGCTAGCGATGCGGAATGGCACCGGGGGGTGCCGTTAGGGCGCCGTCCCTATGCCAATCCCCCTTGCGATTCTCTCAATCCCCATTCGCATTTTCCGACATAATCCTGCGGCCGGTAACTCAACGCACAGGGACGATTCCTCCGAGCACGCCTCGTACCACCAGGTGCGGTGTATAGGTAATGGGTTATCTCACGATGCGTGACGTTTCCGGGCTCGTGCTCAGGCCCGCCAGATCGGCTGTAGCCGGTCGGAGTCGAACCGGTTCCGGCCCATCACCGTCGCTGGGTGCACCATCACCTTCGCTAGCACCGCAGTGATCACGGCGCGCCGCTGCGAGGTGTTCGAGCTCTCCCACCGATCGGTCATCTTGGCGAACGTGCCGACAAATCCGTCCAGGGCGTTCGTCCCGGTGCCCTGGGCCAGCTGGGCCCGGGCGGCGTCCAGTCTGGCCACGATCGGCGTCCGGGCGGCCTTCCATTCGGCCCGGGAGATGTCGCCGTTGCCGTGGTCGGCGGCCAGCGCCTCCAGCTCGTCCTCGTCGGCCCGGATCCGGGCATGCAGGTCCGGTTCCGGCGCCTCGCGCTGCCGTAGCCGCTGCGCCATCTCCGGCGAGTCCAGCGCGGTGAGCACCAGGTCGCGAATGTGGGCGTCGGTGACCTCACCGGTGATGGACAGTCCACCGCAACCGCCGGTGTCGCGATTGCAAACGTAGATCGGCTTGCCCCTCTGTGAGCGACCCACTAGCGGTCGCCCACACCGTTCGCACGCCAGGATGCCGCTCAGCAGACGCGTGCGGGTGCCGCCGGTGGTGAGGCGCCGATCCGCTCGGGTCAACAATGCACGGATTCGGTCGGAGTCCGCAGCGGTGATGATCGCGGGCCAGTCGGATTCGGTGCTGACGATCTCGCCGACCAGCGGCCGGGTGGTCGTGTAGGAGTTGCGGGGGATGTACTCCCGGCGTCCGGAGATCCTCGCGCTGCACAGCAGCCGCCGCAGCGTCGTTCTGTTCCACCGGTGACCGGCTGAGGTGAGGACCCCGCGGTCGTTGAGGCCGCGAGTGATCGACGCAATGGGTTCGCCGGCCAGCACCCGGCGGGCGCATTCCTCCACGATCGGCCCCTCGACGGGATCGACGTTCACGCCGATGATCCGGCGGCGCTGTTTCTCACCGTCACCGGAGATCACTTTGTAGGTCAGGACGTAGCCGTAGGGCCGGATCCCCCCGGCCATCTGCCGCCCGGCCTTCGCTGACTGTTCGATCTTGGAGATAACACGTTCAGCCATGATCTGCACTTCCATGGTCCCGCATTCTCCCAGCAGGCCAGCCATGCCACGGCCGTACGCCGAGGACAGGTCAAGATCAGGACCCTTGACGGAGTAGATCGAGACGCGTTGCGCGCCGAGTTCCTCGATCCCCGCGGCCTGCTCACGCCGGTTACGCCACAGCCGGGCTAACTGATACACGACGATCACCTTCGCGTCGCCGCGTTCCACCGCAGCGAGCAACGCCGTATAGCCGGGCCGGTACTTCCCCTTCGATGCCGAGAGGTCGTTGTCGACGAACACCCCGGCCACGTCCAAGCCGCGCGCCGCGCACACTTCTTGCGCGAGGTCTTGCTGGCGTCCCACGCCTAGCTCCTGCCCGGCGACGTCCTTGGAGATCCGGCAGTAGACCAGCGCACTCGGGCGCGGGTGAGCAGCGTCCGGGCCAGGCTGCTGTTTGAGTGCGGCGGTCATGGCTCACATAGTGGCACAGCTAAGACCCTCGATGACCACCGGGCCGAGCGCGGCGAATTCGTTCGGCAACTCCTCCAAACCGCCGGCATCCACCCCGCCCACGGCCCCCAAGACGGGCCATACCAGTGGGAACGGCCCGCACCCGCCGACCCCGACATCCCACCCCGGCCCGTGCTGCTCCTTCGTGCCGTCGCCGAACGACAGCGATGGAAAGCCGAATACACCGCCGCCCAACTCGCCACCAGCGGATCACCACCCGGTCACGACTGTTCGGCAACTGATGATCAAGCAGCCTGAGAGAGGAGATGACGATGAGCCCCACAGACCAGCCGCTCCGTACCTCTCTGATCAGCACAAACGAGCCTGGTAGAGCCGGCGCGCCTACCCCACCGCTCCGCATCGTTGGAGAGCACCAAGTGACCACGCAACAACTGACCACAAATCCGTGCAGCGTTGAGAAGGGCCACGACATGGATGCAGTGGCGGCGCTCAAGTCGCTCCCGCCGCTGATCTCCATTCCCACCACCGCCAAGCTGCTCGGCATCAGCCGGTCGGCCGCGTACCGGTACGCCGCGATGGGTGACCTACCCACCAGGCATCTCGGCGGCCGGGTCTACATCGTGACATCTCTGCTCTACGAGCTGATCTCGAACGCCGATAATGGAAGTGAGGCGGCCTAATGGCCAACAACCGTCGCCGCGTCCCGGGAGTCACCGTTTATCAACGCGGAAAGAAATGATCATACACGATCTACGGAGAGCCCGACATCCTCACCGGGAAACGGGATCGGATCAACGCTGGAGGGTTCGAGTCCGAAGATGACGCGTGGGCGTCCGCGTTGAGAAAGCACGCGGAGATGGATCGCGGCCGAAACGTCAAGCCATCCACACGCACCGTCGAGCAATTCCTCACCGAGTGGCTCGGCAGCGTCAAACACTCACTCAAGTCATCCGCGCATGCGAATTACTCGACGAACGTGTCCGCCTACATCGTCCCGAAGATCGGTCGGCGGAAGCTGCAAGACATCTCGGTGCCAGTCCTGAACGCATTCTACGTTCATTTGCTCGAAGCCGGCCGGGTCAAGACCGACGGCAACGGCACGATGTACGAGTATTGGCGCGACCACCGCACGCTCCGCAACGGCCTGGGCCCCACCCCCACCGAACTCAGCAAAGCGTGCGGCACCTCATATCAGGCAGCGAAGGAGGCCGTCTGCCGCTACCGGAGAGGCCGGGTACCTGCGGAGTACCTCGCCGGCCTGTCACCGAAGTCGGTGCGCAATATCCACAGGCTGTTGCATCGAGCGCTCAGCGACGCCGTCGCGTGGGACTACCTGATCTTCAATCCGGCCGAACACGCGAGCCTGCCCCGGGCGCACCGCCGTGGCCGGAGCGTTCCTTCACCCTGGTCGGTCGAGGAACTCGCACAGTGGCTGCGGCATGCCCAGGACGACCGGTTCGCAGGCATGTGGGTCCTAGCTGCCACAACAGGCATGCGACGCTCAGAGCTGCTCGGAGTTCGCCGTGACTCACTCGATCTCGACACCGGAACACTCACCATCGACGAGACCCTCATCTCGGTGGCCGGCCGCGCCGAGGAGTCCGATGGCAAGACCGAAGCCGGAGTGCGGACCGTGTCCCTGGATGCCTTCACCGCGGCCCTCCGGCGGCACCTAGCCATGCTCGACGTCGAGCAGCAGGCCTTCGGCCCCGCCTACGCGGCGGGCGGCTGGCTGTTCGTCTGGGAAAACGGACAGCGTCCACACCCTGACACGGTGACGGGCATGTTCAACCGCCTCGTCGACGCAGCCGGCTCCCGGCGGATTCGGCTCCACGACGTGAGGCATACGTACTCGACGCTGTCGCTCGACTCCAGCATCGAGCCCAAGAGCCTTAGTGATCGGGTCGGTCACTCCAACCCGACCGTCACGTTCCAGATCTACGCACATCGCTCCACTGGGCGAGACCGCGCTGCCGCAGACCTCATCGGTCGCCTGATCGAGGATGCCGTCGGCGGTTCGGAGGGCACCCCACCCGAGGCCTGTTGACCAGGCTGTTACTACCGTTCTTACTACCAGTACATGGAAAACGGCCCCCGAGAAGATCTCCCGAGAGCCGTTTTGCCTGGTAGCGGGGGTAGGATTCGAACCTACGACCTCTGGGTTATGAGCCCAGCGAGCTACCGAGCTGCTCCACCCCGCGTTGGTAAGCGTCACCCTACGCGGGCAGTCACCGGGGGAGCAAATCGGGGGTCCACCGCCTGACCAAGGTATCCAGCGAGGACGTGTCTAGGCCTGATCATCATCGTGACTCCGTTACGTCGAGCTGCGCCGCCAAGTCCGGCAACGCGCGCACGGTCCATCGACCTGCGTGGCTTCGAGACGCGAGGCACCCGTCGATGCGGACAGCCGTCGGTCAGCCTCACCCCGCGCTGCACTCGCAGAAAAGCTGGAGGACACACTCACATGTCCCGATAGCCCATCTCATACAGTCCACCGGAGTCGGCCGCGCAGAGTGCGTCACCGAGCGCGGGCAGGCCGATCGCCTTGAAAGCGCGCGCAACCTGGCTCCGGTATTTTAGAATATCAGATTTGATTGCATTGATATCACTCGGGACACACTCCACAACTGCTCGTGCGATCGACTCAGCCACCTCGCCGGGAGGCTTATTCTGACTGATTCCGCGCAAGTACACGTAGTTCGACGCGAGGCAGCCGACTGCTCGACCGACGAAGGCTATCGGGGGGATTTCGGCAACACCTAATGGTCCGCCCGCCGCCCCCATTTTGAGAAAGCCCTCCTCCTGCAGGCGCCGCCGGATGCGGGACTCTATCGATGGGCGATCGCCCGTGGATAAAATATCTTCGGGAATTGACGCGAGTGCTCGATCGAGCACTTCCAGCTCGGGCTCCGAGAGTTGAGCGTACGATGCGAAGTCTGTTTCTTGTGCTTGAGTCATTGTTCGTGCCTCCGTGTTTGCCAGCCCTGACGCGCGCCAGATACCTTAGCGAACCACTCCAGTGAGTGTGCCGACTCGAGCCCAACCTCGGCCAGCGGACCGGGTCACCGGTCAGCCACCGCCGCCGGCTGGTGCGGGAGTAGCCCCACCCCCGGCTGCCGCGGCGGCTGTGTCAAACCGCTTGGTAGCCGCGTCGAGGTCGGCCAGCGCCTTGCCCTGAGAGTTGAAGTCGCCCGCAGCCTGCGCTGCCCGCAGGCGCTTGAGCGCATCGGCAATGTCAGCAACGGCTTGACGCATGCTCTGACTGGCCACTCCAGCGCCGGCCGACGCGGGAAGTTGTGCTGCGCTCTGATTCGGCGCTGAGCCCATCTGGTCCGGCGAGGTGGTGGCATCCCCGGCGCCGGCACCGAAAACCTGGTTGAGCGCCTCACGCAGGGTCGGGGCGTAACCGATCCGGTCGCCGTAGGCCACCAGTACCCGATTCAATTGCGGGAACGCCGCTTGCTGGTTCGCTCGCTCGATATAGACCGGTTCCACGTACAGCAGCCCGCCGCCCACTGGGAGTGTCAGCAAGTTCCCATAACGCACATCGGTCTCAGACTGCCGCAGCAAGTTCAGCTCCGCGCTCACTTGCGCAGAGGACACGAACCTGTTCTGGACTTGCTCTGGACCCAGCGTCTGAGAGTCACCGGGCAGCTCGAGCACCCGGATCTTTCCGTAATCTTGTGGGTCGGACGCTGCTGAGATGTAGGCCGCCAGGAACGGTCGGCGCAGGCTGACCAGCGCGCTGGTGAGCTGGAACTCAGCTGGCCCCCGCCCGATCGGCGGACCGGCCAGCACGTAATACGGCGGCTGGTCGACTCCCTGCTGATTCTGGGTCGGATCGGTGGGAACATTCCAGAAGTCGTCGTTGGTGAAGAACACCGATGGATTGTTCACGTGATAACGCGCGAGCATCTCCCGCTGCACCTTGAAGAGGTCTTCCGGATAGCGGAAGTGCGCCCGCAGCTCGGGGCTGATCGCACTAGCCGGCTGCACGGTGCCGGGGAAGACATTCATCCATGTCCGCAGTACCGGATCGCTTTCATCCATCGCGTACAGCGTTACGGTGCCGTCATAGGCGTCGACCGTAGCCTTCACCGAGTTGCGGATATAGCTGATCTCATCATCCGGCAGACGGACCACCCCGGTCAGCGAGTCGGTGGTCGCCTGGCCCAACACGGTCCGCTGCGCGTAGGGGTAGCTGTCCAGCGTCGTGTAGCCGTCGAGAATCCACTCGATACGGCCGTTGATCACGGCTGGATAAGGGTCGCCGTCGACGGTGAGCCAGGGCGCGACCTTCTCCACCCGATCCCTCGGATGCTGATTATAAATGATCTTGGAATCGGGCCCGATCGCCTGATTGAAAAGGATGTTGCGCTCGCCGTAGTAGGCGGCGAACATCAGTCGACTCGCCCAGCTCCCGAGCGGAACCCCACCCTTGCCTTGATAGGTGTAGTTCTCGGGGCGGCCGTCGAACTCCCGAGCAGCGGCCCCGGGGTCCCCCCCAACGATCGCGTAGTCGTCGATCAACTCGCCGAAGTAGATCCGCGGCTGTTGGACAGGGATATCGCCCTGCCGCGAGGTGTCCGACACGGTGAACACCGGGTAGCCGCCCTCCCCGGAGCCGGCGTCTTTCAGCGCGGAGTTCACGGTGTTGGCCGGGGCGGCAACGAAGCCGTTGCCGTGGGTGAAGGTGAGGTGCTGGTTGATCCAGGTTTTCTGATTCTCGGCCAACGACTTCGACTCCAGCTCACGGACCGCAACAATGTAATCCTGCGTCTTACCGTTGACTGTGTAGCGGTCGACGTCGAGTTTGTCCGGGAAACCGTAGAAGTTCTCCCTTTGCTGCAGCTGCGTGAAGGTAGGAGACAGCACGCTGGGATCCAGCAGCCGTACGTTGCCGATCGTGGCGGTGTCGGCCTGCACGTCAGCCGGCGACGCGTCGCTACGCCCGGAGTATTGGGAATACACAACCTGCCGGTCGGTGATGCCGTAGGCCGACCGAGTGGCGGCGATGTTGCGCTGGATCGACGGCGCCTCGCGGATGTTGGCGTTGGGCCGGACCACGAACTGCTCCAAGACCGCCGGCCACGCCGCGCCCACCAGGATGCTGGACAGCAACAGCAGTGCGATGGCGATAGCCGGCAGTTGAAGGTTGCGCAGCACCGCGCCAACGAAGAAGGCGATCGCGCAGATCACCGCGATGCACATCAGGATGATCTTGGCGGGAAGTACCGCGTTGAGGTCGGTGTAACTGGCCCCGGTGAACAGCGGGTTACGTCGGGAGAACAGCAGCTCGTAGCGATCCAGAAAATAACCCAGAGCTTTGAACAGCACGAACGTGCCCGCCAGTATCCCGAGCTGGACCCGGGCCGGGCCGGAGAGTTGCCCGCCTCGGCCGGCCAGCCGCAGACCACCGAACAGGTAGTGGGTGAGCAGCGCACCGAGGAAGGAGATCACCACGGCGAGAAAGGCCCAGCCCAGCAGCTTCCGATAGAACGGCAGCTCGAAGGCATAGAAGCCGACATCCTTGTGGAACTGCGGATCGGACACGCCGAAACTCGTGCCATGTATGAACATCTGCACGGTCTGCCAGTCACCCAGCGCGGACAGCCCGGCGATCAGGCCAACCAGTACGGGCACGCCGATGCCCACCAGGCGCAGGCGACCGACGATGGCTGTGCGATACCGCGCCACCGGATCTTCCGGCCCCGCCACCGGCACGAACACCGGCCGGGTGCGGTAAGCGACAACGATGTTCAGCGCCAGCAGCCCGCCGACAACCAGTCCCACAATGAGGAACTGAACGAGACTGGTGACCAGGACGGTGGAGAACACCGACCGGTAACCCACCTCACCGAACCACAACCAGTCCACGTAGGTGTCGATCAGCCGCGATCCGATGATGAGCGTGGCCAGCGCAGCTGTACCAACGGTGATCAGAATCCGAGCGCGCCGAGAAAGCGCGGGAACTCCGACAGATTGCCGGTTGGCCACAGAACACTCTCCTGGCGACGACAGTGGTGCAGTGTGGACCGGACCCGTTGGCGTAGCCGGTGCCACGTCGGGTCAGTCCTGTCTGTCCAACTCTACGGCGGCCCTCAGGGTTCCGATCCTGGTGCCCGCACCGCTACCGACGGTTCCCGGCACCGATGCGACGATGGTGCAGTGAGCGAGCCACCGCCGTACCCATCCACGCTGTCTCATACCTTGCCTGCCACGGCGCGCGAGGTCGAGGAGTTCGTGGCAGCCGCCGGGTGGGATCAGCCGCCGCAACTGTTCGCCTTGGTGACGACGGTGACTCTGCTGGCCAGCCAACCAGAACTCGCCGAGCAGCTGGACGCGCAGGCCCCGCTCACGCCAGTAGCTCAGGACACCCTGCCCGAGGGTGAGCTCGATGCTGCGCTGGCCGGCATCGAATGGCCTGACTCGGTCGCCGGCTGCGCGTTAGCGCAAGAAATCGTGGTACTGCCACCGGAGGCGCAGGCTGCTCTCGGCGAGCTGCCCGACGACCCGGAGCAGGCCCGTCGCGCCGCTGCCGCGCATCCGCAGCGGCGGGAAGGCAGGCTGGTCGCTGCGGTGCTGCGGGACGGCGTCGGAGCCTGTGTGTTGCGGCTACGTGCCGATCCGAAAGGCGATCTCAGCCGGGACGAGGTCGTGGAAGATCCCCAGCTAGCCCCGAATCTGCTCCATGCATTGCTGGCAACGTTGGGTTAACAGCCAGCTGGCTGCTGGCCCGCTCGAATCGCGTCCAGCGCGTGCACCGCGTCCGCCAGGGTGCCCACCCGCACCAATCTCAGCCCCGCGGGGGCCCGCTGGACGGCCTCGGTGCAGTTCTCGGCGGGCACCAGGAACACCGATGCGCCAGCTTCCCGAGCGCGAATCATCTTCAGTGGGATGCCACCGATCGGACCTACTTGACCTGCCGGGGCAATCTCGCCGGTGCCCGCCACGAAGGTGTTATTCGTCAGCGCACCCGGTGTCAATTTGTCCACGATCGCCAGCGCGAACATCAAGCCCGCTGAGGGACCGCCCACGTCGGCCAGGGTGATGTCGATGGCGAAATTCACGTCGGGAGCCTCGGTCACCCCGATGCCCAGGTAGCCGCGGCCTGGTTGGGTACCCGCGCCGAGGGTGATCGCGACCTCCTGCGGTGGGCTGTCGCCGCGTTGGAAGCGGACCTCTACGAGCTGGCCGGGGTGACTGCCGGCGAGCAGGTCGACCACCTGTTGCGCGCTGCGCAGCAGGTGTCCGTCGACGGCCAGCAACCGGTCGCCGACGGCGAGCTTGCCCTTCACTGCGCCGTTGGGAACCAACTGACCGACCACGACCTTGGTCGGATAACCCAGATAGCGCAGCGCAGCCGTTTTCGCATTGGCCTCCGAGCCTTGGAACATCTCCTTGTTCTGCATCTGCACCTGCTGCTCGGACAGCGTCGGCGGGAAGATCTCATCGCGGGGAAGCAGCTCGCTGCTCGCCGATATCCACAGCGCGAGCGCCCCGTAAAGAGTCACGTTGTCGACCACCGACACTGTCGTCATGTTGAGGTGACCGCTGGTGGGGTAGGTCTGAGTGCCTTTGATGTCCACCACTGTCTTGCCTGCCACGACACCCAGGGTGTTGAACGTGGGTCCGGGGCGAAGCGCGACGTAGGGCACCGTCGCGAACGCACCCAGTAACCCAAGCGCCATGGCGAGTCCGAGGCTGACCATCAGGGTCCAGGTTCGCCGGGTCACGGCCGAACAGCGTACGTGCCGAGGTTCCGCGTACCGTGGAGACATGAGCGACATGCCCTTCGGCTTCGGCTCCCAGGACCCTCGGGATCCCGACCGGAGGAACAATCCCGAAGACGGCGGCGGCTCCGGCGCCGATCCGGCCAACCCGTTCGCCGCCTTCGGCGCCGGCGGCTTCGACGTCGGCGCGCTGGGCCAGATGTTCACCCAGCTAGGCCAGATGCTCAGCCAAGGCGCCGCTGGTGGCGGTGGCCCGGTGAACTACGACCTGGCTAAGCAGATGGCGGTGCAGAAGCTGTCTACGACCGGGCTGCCCTCGGCCCAGCAGGCCACCGCGATCACCGACGCGGTGCGGCTGGCCGAGGTCTGGTTGGATCCCGTGACGACACTGCCCGCCGGGACCCACAGCAGTGCCGCCTGGGCGCCGCGGGACTGGGTAGAGAAAACCCTGCCCACCTGGCAGCGGTTGTGCGACCCAGTGGCCCGCCGGATGGCCGGCTCGTGGATCGAAGCGCTACCCGACGAGGTTCGCCAGGCCGCCGGTCCCCTGGTGGCGATGGTCGAGCAGATGGGCGGGATGGCGTTCGGCTCGCAGCTCGGCTCGGCGCTGGCCCAGCTCGGTGGTGAGGTGCTCACCTCCACCGAGATCGGGCTGCCGCTGGGTCCGCTGGGCGTGGCGGCGTTGCTGCCGGCGGCAGTTGAGCAGTTCGCCACCGGGTTGGGCCGCAAGGGCTCCGAGGTGACCGTTTTCCTCGCCGCCCGCGAGGCCGCGCACCACCGCCTGTTCGGGCACGTGCCGTGGTTGCGCCAGCGGCTGCTGGGCACCGTCGAGGAGTTCGCCCGCGGCATCCGGGTGGACCCTGACGCACTGCAGGAGCTCGCCCGCCACATCGATCCGGCCGATCCGCAGAGTATGGACCAACTGATCTCTTCTGGCGTGCTTGACCAGCAACACAGTCCCGAGCAAAAGGCCGCCCTGAGCCGGTTGGAAACACTGCTTGCGCTGGTGGAAGGCTGGGTCGACGTCGTCGTCGCAGACGCATTGGGCGAGCGACTCCCAGGTTCGGATGCGCTGCGGGAGACGCTTCGCCGGCGGCGCGCCTCCGGAGGGCCGGCCGAGCACACCTTCGCCACGCTGGTCGGCTTGGAGCTGCGACCCCGCAAGCTGCGGGTCGCTGCCCAGCTGTGGCGACAGCTTACCGAGCAGCAGGGCATCGAGGGCCGTGATGCGCTGTGGAACCATCCGGATCTGCTGCCCACAACCGCGGACCTCGATGATTCCGCTGCGTTCGTCGACCGGGCGGCCAGAAATGCCACTGACCTGGACGATCCGATTGCGGCGCTGGAGCGCACCGCGGGGCAGGCGCCCCGCGAGCAGCTCCCCCCCGACCCCGAGGACTCCAGCGGCGATCCACCCACGCGCCCCACGGAGTGACGTCGGCAAGTACCCGAGCTATGCACAGACTGTCCACAGCTGTGGATAACGTGTGGACAGTCGTTTGATCCATCAAGTGGCACCGTCCAGGATTGCGACATGAGTTCGCCGCGCTCACCCGCCACCACGTCCACCTCGATCCTGCCAAACGCTCTTCTGTGTGACGTTCCGGACCGGCTCAGACTCGCGCCGGGCCGGGTCGCCCTCTGGCGTTCTCCCAGTTGCCTACAGCTCGGGCTGGATCAGCAGCGCGCGATGGTCCTCGATGATGTGCCGGCACCACTGGCCACGTTGCTCAAGCGAATGGACGGCATCCGCAGCACCGCCGAGCTGGTCACGGAGGCTCAGGCAGCCGGATGCTCCCGTCGCGACGCCCTGATGATGCTTGCTGACCTGCACCGTTGCGGCCTGGTGCAGGAATCCTCGGCCGCCGACAATGGCCCCCCAGGCTGGCACCGCGTCGCGCTGGACACCGAGGCGGCCAGCTGGTCGATACACGCGACCTGCCCGACGCGACACGTGCTGTGCGCGCGTCAGCAAGCTACCGTTCGGGTGATCGGATCCGGGCGGGTGGCGGTGGCCGTGGCCACCGCGCTGGCCGCGGCCGGGGTCGGTCACCTCGGGTTGCATACCTCCGGCGCGGTCACCGCTGCTGACCTGGGCACCGGCTACCTTCCGGGCGATCTCGGCAAGACTCGCGCCGCGGCGTCGGCGGAGGCCGTTCGTCGAGCTGCGCCGGATGTGAGCGTCGCCGCTCGCCGCCAGCCAGACCTGGTGGTGCTGTGCGACGTGGTTGTCCCCGAGCCGGCGATGGTCGCCGAACTCCTTGAGACGCGGGTTCCGCACCTGATCGGCTACGCGCACGAAGGGACGGCGATGGTGGGTCCGCTGGTGTGGCCGGGGCGCAGCAGCTGCCTGCGTTGCGCTGAGTTGCACCGGGCGGAGGTGGACCTAGCCTGGCCGAAACTGGCGGCCCAGCTCGTCGGGCTGGTAGCGACTGCCGGGTTGGCCTGCACCCAGCTGGCTGCCGCGTTCACCGTCGAGCAGGTGCTAGCTGCGCTTACCGGGCCAACTGCCGGTATGCCCGTCCCACCGACGTGGGGCGCCGCGTTGGAATTGGATCCCGTTCGCGGCATCTTGCGTCGCCATCCGCGACCAACCCATCCACGCTGCGGCTGCGGCGCCAGATGACGCCTCACTACCACTACTGCGCGCAGCGCAGCCGGGAGACAATCACCTCGTGACCGACATCCCGCGCAGCGCCACGCAGCGAACCGCTCGGCTCGCGAGCCTTCCGCTCGGGGTGGCCGGGCGCGTCGCCGCGGCTTGGGGCCGGCGGCTGGCCGGGCACGATGCGCAGGTCGTCAACGCCGAGCTCAGCGCGCGCACCGCCGAGCAACTCTTTGCTGTGCTTGGTGAGCTCAAGGGCGGCGCGATGAAGTTCGGCCAGGCGCTGAGCGTGTTCGAGGCGGCGATCCCCGAGCAGTTAGCCGCGCCGTACCGGGAGGCTCTGACGAAACTGCAGTCCGCCGCACCGCCGATGTCGCCACAGTCCGTGCAGCGGGTGCTCGACGAGCAACTCGGCTCGGGGTGGCGTCGCCGCTTCGCCGAGTTCTCCGACGAACCTACGGCGGCCGCCAGCATCGGGCAGGTACACCGGGCGGTGTGGCATGACGGCCGTGACGTCGCGGTCAAAGTGCAGTACCCGGGCGCCGGCGAGGCGCTGCGCTCGGACCTGCGGCAGCTGCAGAGGTTCAGCCGGCTGTTCCAGGCGATCGTTCCCGGCATGGAGGTCAAACCGCTGCTCACCGAGTTGCGCGACCGGATGGTCGAGGAGCTCGACTACCGTGACGAGGCCGATAACCAGCGAATATTCGCCGCCGCGTTCCGTGGCCATCCCGACATCGCCGTGCCCTCCATCGTCGCCAGCTCGCCGAAGGTGATGGTGTCGCAGTGGGTCACCGGAACCCCGTTGGCAGAGATCATCCGCAGTGGCTCGCGGGCCGAGCGAGACGACATCGGTACCAAGCTGTCGCTGTTCCACTCCTCGGCCCCCACCATCACCGGGTTGCTGCATGCAGACCCCCACCCGGGCAACTTTCTGCGGTGCGACGACGGCCGGCTCGGGGTACTCGACTTCGGTGCCGCGGCGAAGCTGCCCGGCGGGCCCCCGCGCACCTTGGGGGTCGCGACCCGGCTGGCTGTCGAGGAGCGGTCGGCGGAGCTGCTCGAGTTGCTGCGCTCGGAGGGGTTCATCCAGCCGGGCATGCAGCTACGTGCCGAGGATGTGCTGGCTTACCTCAGCCCCTTCGCCGATCCGGTACGCACCGGCACCTTCCACTTCACCCGGGCCTGGATGCAGGCCCAAGCCGAGCGCGTCGGCGACTTCTCGGGCCCGGATTTCCGGACCGGGCGAGCGCTGAACCTGCCGCCCAGCTACCTGCTGATCCATCGGGTGAGCACCGGGACATTCGGCGTGCTGTGCCAGCTCGACGCCACGGTGCCGCTGCGCGGGATCGCTCAGCGCTGGCAACCAGGTTTCGCCGGCTGAGCATGCAATGCCGACTACGCGCTCGCCTGCGTCGGTTCCCGCTGCACCTCGTCATTGACGATGCGCCCGTCGCGCAGCCGTACGACGCGGTTGGTGAAGCCGGCGACCTCCTCTTCGTGGGTAATGATTACAACGGTGCAGCCGGCATCGTTCAGTTCACCGAGCAACTTCATTATCTCGCGGCTGGAAGTGGTGTCGAGGTTGCCGGTGGGCTCATCGGCGAGCAGGATCGCGGGATCGTTGATCAGCGCCCGGGCGATCGCCACTCGTTGCTGTTGGCCGCCGGATAACTCATTGGGCATGTGTTTCTGGCGTTCGCCCAGCCCGACCTGTTCCAACGCTAGCCGAGCCGATCTGTGCCGATCCCGAATGCCGGCGTAGATCAACGGAAGTTCGACGTTTCGCGCTGCGGTCGTGCACGGAATCAGATTGAATGACTGGAATACGAACCCGATCTTGTGACTGCGCACCTTGGCCAGCTGGTTGTTGGATAGTCGACTGACGTCGGTGCCGTCCAGCAGGTAACGTCCGCTGGTGGGGATATCAAGACAGCCCAAAATGTTCATGAGCGTGCTCTTGCCCGATCCGGACGGACCCATGATGGCGACCATTTCACCGTCCTCAATGACCAGGTCCAGACCATGGAGTACCGGCACCTCTACCTTACCCATCTGGTACGCCTTGGTGATGTCCTCAAGCTGGATCATTCCGCTCCTTCACTGGGTTTTTTCCACCGCCCGCATAGGACCGATGTGTCAACGACGCCCGTCCAATTCTGCGGTGGGGACCTCAAGCGCGCGTTAACTCGAGCGAGAGGTGTGAGCCTGGACACGTTATCGACTCCCCTGCGCACACAGTGCGGCAGCGACGAATCACACATGGTGATGAAAGTCGAGAATTCGCTGGGAATTCGCTTGACGCCTTGCCTGCGGCGCCTCTGACCGGTTATGCCTGAGGAGTGTCCTGGACGGGCAGCGGGGTGTCGCGGAATCGGATGAAGGTCAGCAGATGAGCCTGCGAGAGGCGTTACTCATTGCGCTGCGCGGGTTACGTGCTCACCGGCTGCGCTCCGCGTTGACCATGCTTGGCCTGATCATCGGAGTCTCAGCAGTGGTCTTGCTGGTCGCCTGCGGTCAGGGGGTGCAGAACTCGGTCGACGCGCGCATCGAACCGATCGCCAACAACATCACCATCGTGCCGCAGGCCGCCAACCTGCCTGATGGGCCGCCCGCGCAGAACCTGACCGACGCCGACACCACCGCGCTGGCGAACGCACCTGCAGTCGCCACTGTCACCCCAGCCTCCACCGGCACAGCGCCGATCGTGAGCAACAGCGTCACGCTCCTGTCGGCGACCACGATCGGCACCACCGATATCTGGGCCAAGACGAACAATAGAGACTTTCGGGCTGGATCGTTTTTCGACGCAGCCCAGTACCATTCCAGCGCCAGGGTGGTGGTCCTGGGTCCTACCGTCGCGACCACCCTGTTCGGTGGGCCCGCAGCGGCGCTGGAGCGGACAGTGCAGATCAACCATGTGCCTTTCCGGGTCATCGGTGTGATGCAGTCCTACGGCCAGCAGCTTGACAAGACTGCGGTCATGCCCCTGACTACCGGCCGCCGCTACATCTTCGGCCCCGGCATCGGCATCGGGAACACGGTGAACCAGATCACCGTGCAGGCTCCTGAACAAGCCGAGGTGCCTGCCGCCATCGCGCAGATAACCAGCATTCTCGACACCCGCCACCACATCACAGACCCACGCCGGCAGGATTTCCAAGTGCAATCGTTGGGGCGCCGGCTGGACACCTTCAACCAGATCGTGCGCATCCTCGTCTTGTTCACCCCTGCCGTCGCGGCGCTCTCACTGGTGGTCGGCGGTATCGGAGTCCTGAACATCATGCTGGTCTCGGTCACCGAACGGACCCGCGAGATCGGGATTCGCAAAGCGATCGGCGCCACCAGCCGCGCCATCCTCGAACAGTTCCTCATCGAGTCTGTCGTCCTAGCGGGCCTCGGTGGCCTCATCGGCGTCGGCCTCGGGATCGGGCTGTCCTTGCTTATTGGCCGCATCGCACCGGCCTTCGACCCAGCCTCCGGCGCCCTTGCCGGGTTCACCCCCGTCTTGTC